>JAXHTH010000112.1:0-15017 GCA_034211115.1 Planctomycetota bacterium
GGACCAGCAGAGACTCATGCACTACTCCGACCGGTGGCAACTCCTGGAAGAGGATGTCTGGGACGACTGGACTGAGCAGACGCCCGGCGACATCGATCGCCACGTCCAGTACGTCTGGGGCACTCGGTACATCGATGACATCGTCCTGCGCCGCGAAGAGTAATTGGGTAATTCGGGACAGGCACCAATATTGACACCCACGATGCCTGGAACCGCCTCGTGCGGGTGGAATACGGCCAGACCGTCCGGGGAGCCTACGTGTACAACGGCCTGAACTGGCGTATCATGAAGCAGGCCGACACCGATGGCACCGGCGGCCCGGACCAGCAGAGACTCATGCACTACTCCGACGCCCCCGGAATGTGGCAACTCCTCTGCTGCCGGATGATGTCTGTGTTCACCAAACACCTTCCCGCGCAGGAGCCGCCTCTTGAAATGTGGGAACAAGTCGGGACGGTATCCCGTCTTCTGCGGGTCCAGGGTTCCAAGCCTTCCAGTCTCCAAGCCTCCCTCCTACTCGTATCCCAGCGCTTCGAGGTCCTCCTCTTCGAGGCCGTAGTGATGGCCGATCTCGTGGAGGACGGTGATGCGGATCTCCTCGCGGATGGCCTCCTCCCCGCCCCACCACTGGTCGTCGTCATCCTGCCAGCGCTCCCAGCCGCCCGCCTCGTCGATGATGCCTTCGCGGAAGATGTGGATCATCACCGGCGGCTCGTGAGCGTCGGACACCGAGCGCTCCGTGAGCGGCACGCCCGTGTGCAGGCCGCACAATGACTCGTTCTCGGGGTCCATCCCCAGCTCGGCGAGCAGCTTCGGGTCCGGATGATCCTCGACGATGAGCGGCGCCTGCTCGATCAAATCGTGCAGAGGGGCCGGCAGCGCCTCCAGCACCTCCTCGAAGAGGGCATCGAACCGTTCGCGTTCCTTCCGCTTCACCGAATCATCCTCTCAGGCCTGCACCTGTCCGATGAGCTCGCGCACGGAGGCGCAGTCCTGGCCGGCGACCCATTTCGCCAGCCCCCTGGCGATCTTCAGGGGCGCGCGGGGGTTGACGAACAGGGCGGTACCGATTCCGACGGCGGAAGCGCCGGCGAGGATGAACTCCGCCGCCTCGCGCCAGGTCATCACCCCGCCCAGCCCGATGATCGGGATGCCGGCCTCGCGGGCCACGCGATCGTAGACCTCGTGCACCATGCGCACGGCGACGGGGTGGATGCCCGGCCCGCTCAGCCCGCCCGTCCCGATGCTCACCCGCGGCTGGCGGCTGTGCACGTCGATGGCCATGGCGGTGATGGTGTTGATGAGGGTGAGGGCATCGGCGCCCTCCTCGATCGCCGCCCGCGCCATTGCGACGATGTCGCCCACGTTGGGCGAGAGCTTGACGATCATCTTCGTCTTCGAGAGAACCGGTCGCACCGCGCCGAGCAGCTCGCGGAGCTTCTGCGGATGCTCGCCGAACTGGAGGCCGTCCTCGACGTTCGGGCAGGAAACGTTCAGCTCGACCAGGGGGAGGGCGTCGGCGTCGTCGAACGCCTCGGCCACCGCGAGGTAATCGTCGAGGTTGTGGCCGGCGATGGAGCCGATGACGACCGTGTCGATCTTCTCGGCCTCAGGCAGCTTCTCGGCGAGGAAGCGATCCAGGCCCATGTTCGCCAGGCCGATGGCGTTGAGCATCCCGTGCGGGACATCGACGATACGCCAGGGCGGGTTGCCCTCGCGCTCCTCGCGGGTGATGGACTTGGTCACGATCGCCCCGATCGCGCGGGGATCGAGCACACCGGCCAGTTCATCGACGTAGCCGCAGGTGCCCGAGGCGGCGATGATCGGGTTGCGGAGGCGCACGCCCGCAAAGTCGATGCTCATGTCCGGCGTCGCAGCCATCGTCGACATGCTACCCGATGCGAAGCGGATCGATGCGGCCGGCCGCCTATCATGCCCGGGAAATCAACGCCGCGTCGCGCACGGACAGCCCCGGCGCGGCCGGTCGACGAACAGCGCACGCACTCAGGGAACGCCCATCATGAGCGACCTCGAAGAACGCATCGCCCGGTTCGAGAACATGGCGCAGGCCGATCCGGACAACGACATGGCCCATTTCAGCCTCGCCAACGCGTATCTCCAGGCGGAGCGGTTCGCCGAGGCGGCGACGAGCTTTCAGCGCTGCCTGGAGCTCAATGCGGACATGAGCAAGGCCTACCAGCTCGCCGGGGAGGCGATGATCAAGGCCGGCTGGACCGACCAGGCCGCCCGGACGCTCGAAGCGGGGTACCGCGTCGCCGCGGGCAAGGGCGATCTGATGCCGAAGAACGCCATCGTCGAGCTGCTGGCGAGCATCGGCCGCGAGCCGCCGGAGCTCCCCGCCGAGGTCGAGGACCGCGCCAGGCAGGCCGCCGAGGGCGGGGCGTTCGTCTGCGCACGCACCGGCCGGCCTGGGACACAGCTTCCCGATCCCCCCATGCGGGGCCCGGTCGGGCAGTGGATCTACGAGAACATCTCCGCCGAGACGTGGCGCGACTGGCTGGGTCAGGGCACGAAGGTCATCAACGAGCTGCGGCTGGACCTCTCCCGCGAGGCCGACCAGAAGGTCTACGACGAGCACATGTGCGAGTACCTGGGGATCGATCCCGCACTTCAGAAGGAGCTCACCGGCAAGGCGTGAGGCACCGTCACACGTACGTCTTGCGGTGATAGACCCACCACTCGAACATGAGGACGGCGAGGCAGAAGGCGATGGCCCAGGGCCAGAGCGGGGTATAGCCCCAAGTGTCCCCGGTCGCGGCGGCCACCGTCTCCTGCCCGACGGCGAGGTTCTCGGCCGCGTCCAGGCGCCCTTCCGATTCGCCGGGCAGGTTGACGGCGAAGAACCGCTTGCGGATCTCGTCCGTCTCCGGCTCGTTCCAGCTCAGGGCGTAGATGCCGGTGAGGCGGATGGGGCCCCAGCTCAGGCGACTCGGGTCGCCGGGGCTGAGCGGCTCGACGGTGCCGTCGGGGAGGGTCAGCTCGATGTTGCTCGCCGTGGCGGGCAGGCGGGTCGTCAGCGCTTCGCCCACTTCGAAGCCCTGTTCGGTCACGCCGGCGCCGATGTGCCCGAGATAGTCGACGGCGTTGAAGACGAAGGTGACGAAACTCCTCAGGAACGGCCAGTTCGTGTCCAGCGGATCGAACGTGACGTGGATGATCTGCATCGCGCCCCGCGAGACGGCGACGATGATCGGCCCTTCCGTGCCCTCGGCGAGCACCTGCACGTCATCGGCGGGCTGGAGGAGCCGGCAATCGCCGATGAAGAGCTGATCGAGATTCACGAAGCGGAGGGCGGGATGCTCGCCGCGCGTGCTGAGCACGATCTGCGCCGCCCCCTCGCCGTATTCGTTCAGCCCCTCCACCGGCGGGGCGGGACCGAACGTGAGATACCGGCCCGGCGGCATCAGGTCCGCCGTCGGCGGGGCGTAGCGATCGAAGACGATCACGTCGTAGGCCTCGAGCCCGTCGGCCTCGGCGAGACGCTCGTACTGACCGGCGGTGAGCAGCTCCAGCCGCTTCAATGACATCCCTTCCAGGACGCTGCGGAGGAGAAAGCTGCGCGGCGCGACGAGCCCGATCGTCAACTGCCTGGGCGGCGGGACGACCGCCCGGACGATGTTGTCCGCCGCCAGATCGTCATCGCGCAGGTTTGCCACCTCGATCACCGCCCCCCGCGGCTGCTCGAAGGGCGTGAAGACGACGTTGTTGCGACCGGGCAGGAGCGCGCCGGTGTCCGGGTCCGCCGTCGCGGCCGGGATCGCCACCTCCTCGACGGCCATCGTGGTCAGATCCACCGAGAGCTGCACGTCGCAGGAAACGGACGACTCGTTGTGGTTGAGCAGGGCGGCGAAGACCTCGACCGTGGTCGGCCGGTCGTAGGGACGCTGGGCCTCGATGGCCGTGATGGCGACGTTGTCCGGTCTCTCGCTGCCGATGCGGTGATACACGAACGGCCGTTCATCCTCGGCGTCGGCGGTGCGCCAGATGACCTGGTCGGTGATGTCGCTGATTCGGCCGTCGGAGAAGAGCTCCAGGCGGGGCAGGTCGCCCACCGGGCGCGCTTCGCCCGTGATCGGATCGACCGGGTTGGACGTGTGGGCCCGGGCGAGCTTGAGGGCCTCGGCGATCTCCGTCTGACCGTGCGTGGGGCGGATGCGATCGATTGCGGCCAGCAGTTCCTGGCGCGAGCCGGAGAAGCCCGCGGTGGGCTCGGCGCGATCGGAGAATGCGACGATCATCGTCTCCCCCGCCGAGCGGGTCAGCCAGCCTCCGCTGTAGATCGACTCGATGCGGTCGCGGGCGCGCTGCTTGGCCACCTCGAGGCGCGACGCGGCGTCTTCGACGTCCGTGGCCGTCATCGACGCGGAGTTGTCGATGAGCATCACGAGCTTGCCCGCTTCCGGGCGCGACGCCTGGATCTGCGGCTGCATCACCGACAGCACGAGCAACAGCAGGGCGAGCAGTTGCAGGAACAGCAGCAGGCTTCGCCGCAGACGCTGGAAGGGCGCGTTGGCGTGCAGATCCTCGATCGTGCGCTTCCACAGCAGCGTGCACGCGATGGGCTGCGGCCGGCGGCGCAGCTTGAGAAAGTACAGCAGGATCAGGGGCGGGATGAGCACCGCGGCCAGGATCGCGCCGGTCATGGGCGTCAGCCAGTTCACTTCAGCAGACCCCGTTTGCGCAGGTAATCGAGCAGCAGCGTATCGAGGCTGGTGTCGGTGTCGATGGTGATGTGCATGATCCCCCGACGCACGCAGAACTCGCGCAGCTTGCCGCAATACGTGTCGAGATTGCGCTTGTAGCGTTTGAGCAGCGCCGCGCTGACGGTGATCTCGGCCTTGTCTTCGTCTTCGACGTCAGTGAGGCGCAGATCGCCGGCCAAACCGTGCTTGCCGGGATCGACCTCCTCGGGACTGAGCACCTGCATGCAGAAGGTGTCGAACCCCCCGCCGGCGAGGTAGCGCAGTCCCTTCTCGTAGCCCTCCTTGAGCATGAAGTCGGAGAGAATCACCATCACCCCCTTGCCCTGGCGGCTGAGGGCGATGGCCCGCATGGCGTCGTTGAACCCGCTGCCCCCGCTCGGCTCGAGGCGGAGCAGCCACTCGCCCATCTCGCGCGTGCGGCGCAGCCCGCGCAGGTTGGGCAAGGGGCTCACGCCGTCGCTGTTGAACGCGTAGAGCGTGACGCGGTTGTGATTGGCCAGGCCGATGTAGCCCAGGGCCATCGCGAGGCGCTGGTTGAAGATGAACTTGCTGGGGTTGCCCCAGTGCATGGAGGCGCTGACGTCGACGGCGATGAGCAGCGACAGGTCCTCCTCCTCGAGGAACATCTTGAGGAAGAGCTTGTCGAGGCGGGCGTAGATGTTCCAGTCGATGAAGCGCAGGTCGTCGCCGTGCACGTAATGGCGGTAGTCGGCGAACTCGACGCTGGTGCCGCGTTTCTTGCTCCGCCGCTCGCCCTGGAGCTTGCCCGCGAAGATCTTGCGGCTCATCACGTCGACCTGGTCCAGCCTGGCCATCAGATCGCTGCCGATGAGCTCGTCAACACGTTTGGGGGGAGTCTGGGTTGGAACGCCGAAGTCGGGCATAGGGAAAAGTCTAAACGTCAAAATGTCAAAACGTCAAAAACGGAGGAAGGACGCGGCGTATGTGATCTATCTTTGCCTTGCGATGTGGTCCTGGGTCTTGTGGACGATTGTGGCCAGGATCTTCGTGTGTTCGACGGCCTCCTCGCGAAGAGGATCGCACACGGCGGTGGTCAGCAGGCCTGCCTGTTCGCAGAGAGCCAGCCAGTAGCGGGTCTCCGAGGCCTCCTTGCGTGCGATGCTGCACTTGTGGGCGAAATCGGCATCCGTCATCGCTTCCTCAGCCTCCCAGACGTTGGCCCCGATCGAGGTTCCGCTCCTCGCCAATTGCCTGCCAACGACCCACCCCCGTGTCCCCGGCGGGAGGCCGTCAATGGCGCTCAGCAAAGACACCGCAAATGACAATGTCCGATCCGCCAGATCACCTCTGATGCGTGCACCCATTGTTCGTGTACCCCATGCGACTTTCTGAGATCTCAACCTCAAACACGCGTGACGTTCTCACGTCTCGGGCTTCCATTGTTCTGACATTCCGACGTTTCGGTCTTTTGACGTTTCCGATCCCTCGCGCGGGACGTGCTCGATCAGCCGCCCGATCACATCATCCGTGCTCACCCCGTCCGCTTCCGCCTCGAAGCTGGGCATGATCCGGTGGCGCAGGGCGGGGCGGGCGACGTCGATGATGTCGCGGAACGCGACCGCATACCGGCCGTCCACCAGGGCGCGGATTTTCGCGGCGCAGATGATCGCCTGCACGCCGCGCGGGCTCACGCCGACGGCGATGTAGCGATCCACCTTTTCATCGGAATGCGGCGAAGTGGGATGAGTGGCCAGCACGAGCCGGATCGCGAAATCCCGCACGTGCGGGGCAACCACGATCCGCCTCCCCAGCCGCTGGGCCTCGAGAATATACGGCCCGTCGAGAATCGGCTCGACGACCGATTCAACGTCCGTCGTCGTCCGGCCGACGATGTCGTTCATCTCCTTTCGCGTCGTGTACGGCACGGCGATCTTGAAGAAGAACCGATCGAGCTGCGCCTCGGGAAGCTGATACGTCCCCTCCTGCTCGATCGGGTTCTGGGTGGCCATCACGAGGAACGGCCGGACGAGTTCGCGCGTCTCGCCGCCGATCGAGACGGACCGCTCCTGCATCGCCTCCAGCAGGGCCGACTGGCTCTTGGGGGTGGCGCGGTTGACCTCGTCGGCGAGGATGAGCTGATGAAACAGCGGCCCCGGCCGGAAGCTGAAGCTCCGCCGTCCCGTCTGCGGATCCTCCACCACCACGCTCGTGCCCGTAATGTCCGCGGGCATCACGTCGGGCGTGAACTGGATGCGCGCAAACGGCAGGGAGAGCGTCCATCCGAGCGTGCGCACGAGCAGCGTCTTGCCCAGCCCGGGGACGCCTTCCAGGAGCACGTGCCCGTCGGCGAAGAGGGCGGTCAGCGTCTGATCGACCACCTCTTCCTGGCCGACGATGACCTTTCCGATCTCGGCGCGGAGGCGCTGATAGACCTCGCGGAAGGCGGCGCAGGTGCGCCTGACGGATTCGATGTCATCGAGGGCGGCATCGAGGGACGGCAGGTCGAGGCGGCGCGGGGGGGCGGCGACGTCAGGCATCGGCATCGCCCTTCGCGTCGCTGTCGTCCTCGCCCCGCGCCCGGCGCTTGGCCCGCAGCAGGCGGGAGGTGTAGTCGCCCTCCGCCTCGTCGCCTTCATCCGCCGCCTCGGGTCGGGCGCGTCGGGGCTTCAGCGGCCGATCGCGCCGGTCCGCCGGCGCGTCGGCGCCCACGTCGATGGCGAGCTTCGCATCGGCCTCATCGGCCTCGTAGCGGGCGGCGCGGAGGCGGGCGGTCGTCTCGGTCTTCTCCTTGCGGCGGCCGCGCTGCCCGCTGACCTGGGCGCGGGTTCGTTTCCAGGCGGCGAGGGCGTCGGTGGAGACCTCGCCGCGCCGCCCCACCGCCCGACCGGCCATCCCCGCCACCCGCCGGGCATCCAGCGCGATCCGCCGCGCGGCCACGTCGAGGAGCAGCAGCGAGGCGGCGAGAATCGCCAGGAAGTCCCAGACCGGCTTGGGCGTTCGCGCCACCTCCAGCTCACCTCGGTAGAACAGGTCGACCGTCCCGGGATCGCTTGCATCGAGGACGCGGCCGCCCGTGAGCTCGGCAAGCTGGCGAAGAAGAGCGGCGTTGTGCTTCACCGCGCGGAACTCACGCGCGTAGGGCACGGTCACCGCGGCCTGGAGGTTGCCCTGCTCGACGGCGTCGCCGCTCCCGCCGGCGAAGGCGATGTTGACCAGGTACGCCCCCGCTTCGTCGGTTCTGAACTGCCCGCGATAGCGCCCCGGCCCGGTCTGCTGGAGCGGCAGAGGTCGGCTCTCGGCGCCGGGGGTGAGCACCACCGCGTTCGTGCGAAGGAAGTTGAGAAACGAGGCATCCGCTTCCAGGGCCTCGATCTCGACGATCGCCGTCTCCCCGTCCACCTGCGTGCTCACGCTCATGTTCGTCGGGGAGGAGGGGCGCATCACCCAGCGGATGGCCTGCTCCCAGAAGGCGCGGAACCGGGCCCAGCCCGCCCAGCGCGATCCCCAGAGATTCGAGACGTCGCTCGTGTAGGCGATCGAACGCCCCAGCCCGTAGTTCCAGTGCGCGAAGAGCGGGTCGTTGCCTTCCGAGGTCGGAATGACGATCGGCGTCTGCGCCAGGCCCTCGCGGGGGGCGGTGAGCACGTAGCCGTCGAGGGCGGGGACGGCGGCGAACCCCTGCGTCGGCCCCGGGAGTCGGCTCGTGAACGCCGGCTGATACACCTGCCCGTCCTGGATGAGCGAGCGGGAGACGAACTGCGCTTCCTTGATGAAGATCTGAGGAAGCTGCTTGGGATTCTTGACGTCGTAGAACTGCCCGCCGGTCTTGCCCGCGACGGCCTTCATGCGGTTCTTGTCGACGAGCGTGCCGTGCCCGCCGACCATGACGGTGGTGATCGTGACCTGGTTGTCGATGTACTTCTGAAGCAGGGCGCCGGAAGGCGGGGACGGGTCGCCGTCGGAGATGATGATCGCGTGCCGCTGGGCGGCGGGGACGCTCATCAGGCCCTGGAGGGCGAGCTGCATGGACGGGCCGAAGGCGGGCATGTCGCCCACCGTCATCGTTTTCGTCGCGTTCAGGGCTCCGCTCTTGTCGCCCAGCTTCTGCATGGGGTAGGCCCAGTTGCAGCCCTGGATGCCGCCCCCCCCGCCGCGCCAGTTGTACTCGACGATGCCCACGTAATCGAGACGGCTGAGGGCCTTGATCGCCGACTCCGCCACCTTCTGACCCCAGAAGTTGCCCTGCGGCATCTCGCAGGAGTGCATGATCAGGGCCAGCGCGCCGGCGGGCATCTGCCGCGTCTGAGGCGGGTTCAACTCGACGGGCAGCGCCTTGGCCAGCTCGGTGTCGATCCAGCCGCCCGCCCCGAAGGACTTGTCGCCTCCGATCATCACCAACCCCCCGCCCAGGTCGTGCACGTAGGCGCGCAGCATCCGATCCTGCTCGCGGGTGAAGGCGTAGGTCGGCATGTTCACGAGCACCACCGCGTCGTAGCCGCTGAAGAACACGAGCTGCTCGGGAACCTCGTCGGAGCTGTAGCGCTCGGCGGTGATGCCCGCTTCGCGCAACGCCCGCAGGAGGTACTGGGACTGCGCCACGCCGTCGTCCACGACGAGCACCCGTCCCTTGCCGGAGACGAAGGTGACGGCGACGGCGGTGTTGTTGCGTTCGGCGGCGTCCGCGGCCGGATCGTCGGGAATGAACACGCCCTCGAACTGGTGCGGGCCCGACTCGTCGAGGCTGATGGTGAGGGGCAGCGCGGTGAGGCCGCGATTCAGCTCGACGCGCAGCCCGTCGCCGGCCTCGGCGCCGTTCAGGTCGAGATACTCCTCGTTGAGCTTGAGCCGAATGGTGCCCGTCGCGGGCTTCTGGCTGTGCAGGACGAGCTTGATGTCGGCCGTCTGCCCCTGCCGCGCGCGGGGCGGGGCGACGATCTGGTCGAAGATCACCTCGTTGTCGTATTCGTACTCGAGCAGCAGGACGTCGACGGGCACGTCGTTGGCCTTCGCCAGCTCCGCCGCGGCCAGCGCCGAGTCGACCGTCTCGTTGCCGTCGGAGGCGAGCACGATGCGGTTGGCCGTGTCGTCGGGCTTGATGGCGAGGGCGAGGCGGAGGCCGGCGGCGAGATTCGTCGCCGTCGGGTCCTGCACGTCCGAGCCCACCGTCACCGCCGACAGCGCGTTGGGCAGCGCGGTGATGCTCGCGTCCCGGGCGACGGTGAGGCAGGCGAGTCGATCCTCCGGGCGATCCTTGTTTTCCGCCGCCTGCTTCAGGAACGACAGCGCTTCCCGCTTGATGGGAAGCGGAATCGACTGGCTGCGATCCAGCAGGACGATGGCGGTGAGCCCCTCGCCACGCTTGACCCAGATCGGCTCGGCCAGCGCGATGGCGAGCAGGGCCAGCAGCAGGCTGCGGATGACGAACGTGACGTACGCCTTGGTCGGAGAAAGCCCGCCGATGCTTCGCCTCGAGATGAGGAACACCGGGACGATCAGCAGCAGCACGAGCAGCCACAGCGGTTGTTCGAACCGGATGGGCAGTGCTGCGAGCATGGGTCGTTTCCCCTGTCGTGCGGACGGAGCGGGCGGGAGCGAGGCAGCGCCGCGCGCACCGCGGCGGTCACTTCAAGGTGTACGGATCGTCTGGACCCGGTTGTTCCCCGAGTCGAGAATGAAGACCGTCCCGTCCGCCGTGTCCACCGCCCAAGGATACCGCAATTCGCCCTCCCCCGCCCCGAGTCGGCCGAAGAGCCCCCGCGATCGGCCGTCCGGGGAAAAGCGCTGGATGCGGTTGTTTCCGAACTCCGCCACCAGCAGCGAGCCATCCTCGAGGAGGGTCAGGCCGTAAGGATAATGAAGCTCGCCCGCTCCGGTTCCGGGGGCGCCGAAGCGCCGCCGCCACCGTCCATCGGGAGCGGTGACGACGATGCGATGATTGCACGCATCGGCGATGTACAGCTCCGTCAGGTCGGCGTTGAAGGCGATCGCCTGGGGGCGATTGAACTGCCCCTCGCTCTCACCGAACGAGCCGAACTCAAAGAGGTACTCGCCCTCGGCGGTGAAGACCTGGATCCGATCGTTTCCGCCGTATTCGGCAACGTAGAGTCGCCCGGCGGGACCGAAGGCGATATCGGTGGGATAGATGAACTGCCCCGGCCCTTCGCCGTAGCTGCCGAAGCGCAGGACCTCTTCGCCGTCGGGCGTGTAGGCGATGACGCGGTAGTAATGCGTGTCGGCGACGAAGACACGGCCGTCGGGCGCGACGCTGACGCCCGTCGGCTTCCCCGCCTCCATCGCGGGCATCCGCCACTGGAACTGCGCCTCGCCGTCCAGACTGAAGCGCTGGACGCGCGCCGTCTTGTCGATGATGTAGATGAGATCGTTCCCGCGATCGACGGCGAGGCAGCGCGGATAGGCGAACTGCCCGAGCGCATCGCCGGTCGAGCCGAAGATGAGCCGCGTGCGGAGGGGCGAGGGATCGCCTGCCCCGTCTCCGCCGCAGCCGGCCAGGACGAGTCCGGCCGGGATGAGCAGCAACAGCACGCCGAGTGCAATCCGGGGGCTCCGGCGGCCGCGCAGCGGCGCCCACACCAGCGCGGTCAGCACGGCGGCGACGAGCGCCACCCCCAGCAGCGCCAGCGACGCGATGATCACCGTCAGCGGCCGCTGGTAGTGCATCGCGTTGAGCAGGGCCATCGCCAGCGGGTCCGAGCCCGCCGGATGCACGCGGGCGGTGACCGGGATCTCGCTCATCGAGAGGACGAAGACGATGGCCAGCGAGGCGACGGCGGCGGCGAGCAGTCGCGGCCACACCGCCCCGATGAGGCCCGTCAGCGTCTCCGCTCCGTCCTGGCGGCGCAGGTCGCGCAGCGCCCGCGGCTCGCGCACCGCGATCCACCGCCCCAGCAGGGCCGCGACGAACCCGAACCGCGCCAGATGCCCCAGCACGATGATCGCCTCGCTGCGATAGATCACGCCCGCCAGCGCAGCGTCCGCCGGCGGCCAGACCACGAGCGGGACGTTGTACGCCGCCTCGAGGCAGACGCCGACGATCGTGCCCGGGACGACGGCCAGGAGCACCCAGCCCGCGGCCTGGACGTGCGCGGCGGCGCGAACCCAGCGGCGATGATCGCTCCACGCCGCGGCGAGGCCGACGGCGATGAGCACCCCCAGCCCGCCGGAGATCGCCGCGAGGATGATCGTCCCCGCCAGGCCGCGTCCGTACAGATCCAGGAATTGCTCGACCTCGCTCCAGCCGCCGAGATTTCGCGAAAGCAGCGCGATCGGCAGCGCCACGGAGAGGATCCAGATGAGGGCCCCGCCGAGGCGCGTCGACAGCGCCGATCGACCGGTGCGTGTCGGCGCGCGGTGCGGCCGGCCGCTCAGCAGCAGCCAGATGAGACCGGCCCCGATCGCGGCGAGGGCGACGGCGGGCAGCGCCGCGGACAGCACCTGCCCCACGCTCGCCCCCATCGAGTCCTTCGCCCGCAACTCGTTGCCGAACGTGAAGATCTGGGCGAGGTCGAAGCAGGTGGTGTTGTTGAAGGCGGCGAGGAAGACGAGCAGGCCGCCGATGAGCAGGCCCCGGCGATCGGTGCGCAGCCGATCGAGCAGCCTCGCCGCCGGGCCGGCCCCGTCCAACAACAGCATCTCCTCGTGCTGGGCGGGGATCGTCGCCACCGAGCCGGCCACGCACCACGCCACGAGCGGCCAGGACCAGCAGAGCAGACCCAGCAGGAGCACGCCGCGCCGGAGAACCACGATGCCGCTGAAGTCGCCGAACAACGGCGGCGGCGGCCGATCGAAAGCAGTCGACCAGACCCGCCCCGCTCCCGAGGCGATGGTGTTCAGCGATTCGGCGAAATCGAACACAGCCGACCCGGGCGGGAACGCCTGCCACCACGTGTAGAACACGACATACGCGGGCAGGCAGATGGGCAGCAGCATCAGCGCCGCCAGCGGAATGAAGCCCCGGCCGTGCAGGGCCCGCCCCAGCAGTCGCCCGGGCGCCCAGCCGATGAGCATCGCCCCGACGGCGACGGCGAGGGCCCAGGCGCCGGTGTCCAGCAGGAGAACGGCGGCGGGGCGCATCTCCACGGAAACCGATGCCGCGTCGGTCCCCGTTGGGCTGGAAAGCAGCTCAACCGCGCCGGCGAGGGCCGGCCACAGCGCCGCCATCAGCCACAGGACCAGGGCCGGGATCGGCAGCAGCCAGCCGCTACGGCGCATCGGGCGCTTCGTCCTCGTCCTCCGCCAGCTCTTCCTCGGTCAGCTTCCGCGCATCGGGGTCGGGCTTCGGCTCGGGCGGTCCGGTGAGGATACGGATCGCCTCGGCCACGGCTTCCTCGCGCATCGCCGCCGCCCGTCGGTAGTCGATGAGAAGAGGGTCCTCCACCGCGTACTCCGGGTAGGCCCCGGCGAGGCCCGGCCGGAGGGGGATGTTGTGCGAGACGGATTCGGCGAGCGTCCGCTCGACGCGCTCGGAGAGCAGGAAGTCGATGAGCCGCCCCGCCGCTTCCGGATTCGGGCCGCCCGCGACGCGGCCGATCGTGTTGGGGATGAGCAGCGTCCCGTTGCCCGGCACGTCCTCGTGATTGTGCGCCGGGTAGACGAGGGCCAGTTCGTGTCCCTGCGCCCGGGCGGCCCAGACGTCGTCGGTGTCGGTGCAGCCGATGTCCGCCTCGCCGGAGGCGACGGCGCGCACGACGCCGGCGTTGCCGCTGGGGAGCATTCTGACCTCGTTGGCGCGCAGTCCCATCAGGAAGGCGGAGTAATAGCCGGGCATGACATCGCGATCCCAGAAGGCCTTCATCGCGCCGAGATGACCGCCGGTGGTGCCGAAGCGCGGGTCGGCCATCACGATCCGACCCTTCAGGTAGTTGTTGGTCAGGTCCGTCCAGGTCTGCGGGATATCCTCCTCGGCCACGCGATCCGGGGCGTAGACGATGACCCGCGCGCGGGCGGCGAACTCGTACCAGCGGCTCGCTTCGTCGCGCCACTGGTCGGGCCACCCCGCCGTCGCCGGCGATTCGTAGGGTTCAAGCACCCCCTCGTCGGCCAGCGCGATCGTCATGAAGACCTCCGATGACCAGAAGACATCGGCCTGGGGGTTGTCGCGCTCGGCGCGGAGGCGGTTGACGAGCCCCGTCGTCTTCTTCGCCTCCTCGTCGCCGACCATCTCGATGCGGATACCCGTCTCCTCCTCGAAGGCGGCCTTCACCTGCCGGGCGATGTAGTCATCGGCGGAGACGTAGAGCACGACGGTCGGCTGATCGGCGCTCCGCTCGCAGCCCCCGGAGAAGAGGGTGAGGGCGAGGAGGCCGACGCCGGCCGTGATCACGGCAGACACCACGCAGGCCGGCCATCGCGACAGCCGGCGCGTGAACAACAGCATTGATGGCATGACAGTCCCCCTGTCGGTGGCTTGGATCAGCCGGCGTCTTCGCCGGATTCGGTCTCGGTGTCGGTGTCGCTTTCGGCGGATGAACCGCTCGCGTCGGCGTCGCCCTCCTCGCCCCCGGCGCGTCCGTCGTCGGTGGCGTCATCTTCCGGAGTGGTGGCGAGGGTGGCCTCGACCTGTTTGGCGAGCTCACCGAAATAATGCTTGAGCGTTTCGTGGTAGCGGCGCGGCAGCGGGTCCTCGTTCTGCGCTTCGTCGTAGCCTTCGGCGAGCTTGGCATCCACTTCCCTGAGCTTCGCCTTCGTCTCGCCGGTGACGGGCGAGCCGTCGACGAGGGTGGAGCCGATGATCTCCCCGGGCACGACGGGCGCGTCGGCCTTGACCATTCTGGTCCCGGAGGGCGTGGGGGCGATGGGGGCCTTTCCGCCTTCGCCCTGCCCCCAACGGCCCATGCCACCGCCCTGCGTCCATTTCTGGAGGGCCTGCTGCAGGGTCAATCCGTTCCCGAGCCCCTGGCATCCTTCCTTGCACTGGTTCGCCGCAGCCTGGGCCTGCTGAAGGAGCATCTGGAGCTGCTCCATCTGGTTGAGCTGACCGGCCATCTGCCGGGCCGCCCGGCCCATCTGCCCCTGCCCCTGCATGGCCTGGGCCATCTGCTGAAACGCCCCTCCCAGCCCCTGGCACATCTGGCATGCCTGCTGCTGAGCCTGGGCCATCTGCTGCAACTGCTGCTTCTGCTGCTGGTTGAGATTCCCGGCGTTCTGGATCGCCTGTTGCAGCGCCTGAGGGTTGTTGGCAAGCTGCGGATCCAGCCCCGCCTGCTGGAGCGCCTGTTGAAGCTGCTGCTGCAGCCGAACAGCAGCATCCATGCCAGCGGCGAGAGGTTGCTGTCGACCGGATCGGAGGTTGGGGGTGCACCGGTTTTGTGCATC
>JAXHTH010000113.1:0-49088 GCA_034211115.1 Planctomycetota bacterium
CCCGGGCCCTGCGAGGTGGTGATCATCTCCTTCACATCGCGGGGATTGAGCGAGATTTCCACCTCTTCCGGCTCCGGGAGGACGGCGACCGTCGCGGTGGAGGTGTGAATTCGCCCCTGGGCTTCGGTCACCGGCACGCGCTTGACCTGATGGGTTCCCCCTTCGTAGCCCAGTTGTGCCCAGGCGCCCTCGCCGCGAATGGACAGGATGCCGTGTTTGAATCCGCCCTGCTCGGAGGGTGAGAGTTCCATCTCCTCGATGGTCCAGCCCTTCTCGGCGGCGTATCGGCGATACATGGCGACGAGATCGCCGGCCCAGATCGCCGCCTCATCCCCGCCCACGCCGGCGCGAACCTCGAGAATCACCGCCCCGATCGACTCGTCGTTGCACCGCACGAGCCGCCTCTGGACGGCCTCGATGAGTTCCGCGGCCCGTCGGCGCAATCCGGGCAGTTCCTCCCGCGCCAACTCGGCCAGCTCGGGATCGTCATCGTCCAGCACGCCTTCCAGCTCTTCGATCTGCGCCCCCAGACCGCGGTAAGCGCGATAGTCGCTCACCACCGGCTCCAGTGCCGCACGCTTGATCGACAGGGCGCGCACGCGGCTGTGATCGGCGACGACCGCCGGATCGGCGAGCTGGCACGTGAGATCCTCGTACTGGTCGTCCAGTTCTTCGAGCTTCGCGAGCAGCTTGTCGGAGACGCTGACAGCCATCTTCAGGGATCCTGCAAGGCCCGCAGCGGGGGGAAAGGCCGAAGCGACCGGCCTGTCGGGACGCCCGGGCCGCGGGCGACGGGCCTCGATCCGGAACCGCGGTCCGGGCGGCGATCCGGGCCGCGTTCCGGGGCACGTTCCGGGGCACGTTCCGGGGCACGTTCCGGGGCGCGTTCCGGGGCGCGTTCCGGGGCGCGTTCCGGGGGTCGGGGGTCGGGGGCCGGGGGCCGGCGCAAAGAAAAACCGTGACCACAGATCGGACACGGTCGGATGGCATCCGCGAGGTTGCTACTTCTTCCTGTCCTTCTTTCCCTTGAAGTAATCGCCCCTGAACTTGCGCTGGAATTTCTCGACCCGGCCGGCGGTGTCCACGAAGCTCTTCTTGCCTGTGTAGAACGGGTGGGATCCGGACCAGATCTCCACGTGCATCTCCGGCACGGTCGCCCCGACGGTCATCACGTGCTCGCCGCGGAAATAGACCTTGCACTCGGGGTGATACTCGGGATGGATCTTGTCTTTCATCGCGGTGCTTCCATGGCGGGGAGGTCCGGCGGGCTGGGACCGCGGCGGGTCGACGGGCCCGGCCGGGCACCCATGCCCCGGCCCGGATCGAACCCCCCAGTATACCCCTCGGGCGGGAATCGGCAACTTCGCCTGTCTTGACGGGATCGAGAATCCCGATATCCTTGTCGATCCGCCGTCCGGCGGCCCCCGGAACCCCCCGGCGACCCGCGGCAAGGTCCCGCGACCCCCCGCCGGCCCCCGGCGGCCTCCTGGGTCCCCGGCGGCCTGTTCGATCCCCCATAGCTCAATCGGCAGAGCGAGCGGCTGTTAACCGCTAGGTTCTTGGTTCGAGTCCAAGTGGGGGAGCTTTCCCGGGGTGCTGCGACAAGGACTCATTCCTGCGGGCGCAGCTCGTCCAGGAATGCCGCATCGACCCAGTACATGTCACCGGCCAGGCAGAAGAACAGGTACTTGCCGTCGTGCGACAGGGCGCACTGTCCAACCGGCGGGATGCCCAAGCGATCATGCAAAGACCTCGCCGGACTCCAAGTGTCTTCTGACTGGCGGAAGCTCACGTAGATGCCCGCGCCCGGGTCGCGATACGAATCGAAGAGGAGGAGGCTCTCGTCTGGCGCGATCCAGGGATGTGCGTCGGGGAAGTCGGTGTTGATTCCCTCGCCTGAGACGGCCTCCGGTTCCCCGTAGCCGTCACCGGACCAGCGGCGCTTGACGATGGCCCCGATGTCGCGTCCCTCCCCCCGAGCCGTGTAGTAGAGGGTGCCGTCGAGCGTGGACGTGGCGTACATCCCCGGGAAGAGCCGGGTCGGCGTCGACCAGCCGTCCGAGTGCCGCTCCGCTCGGTAAAGCACGCGGTTCTCGCGGAGCTCGCGCCGGCCGCAGAAGACGATGGCGCGACCGTCGGGCGTCAGGTTCGCCTCCTCGGTGAGGTGATCCTCATCGATCAAGTGGATCTCTTGGGGTGCGGTCCAGCCGTCAGGTTCCCAGCGGGTGACGAGCGTGCCCGCGCGGCTGCGGGAGAAGTAGATCTCGCGGCCGTCGGGGGCGAAGCTGAGGTGATACTCGTGGGCGGTCGTGCTGAGGATTCCGGGCGCGAAGACCTCGGGCTTCCGACCCGGTGGCGACTGGCCGAGGTAGGGCCCGGTGAGTCCGGTAGGCTCGCCGGGGACGAGCTTGTCTTCCCGTTCGGCTTGAAGCTTCGCGTTGGTCAGAAGATCGTCGAGGTGTTCGACCATCCACACGAGGTCGGCCCGGTTGTCGTGGAGATCGCGGGCCCTGCTCAGGGCCTCTCGCGCCTCCTGAGCGTTGGCGCAACGGAGGTGGGCGTTACCAAGCTCGAGCCAGTAGCGCGGATGTTCTCCAAGACGCGACTGCAGTGCCTGCACGAGGCCAAGGGCCGCGGCACGGCGGTGACGCAGGACGAGTCGAGCGGGCAGATCGATGAGCAGCTCGTAGTCGTCGATCGCGTAGGTTTCGTCGGGATCTTCGAGGGCTTCGGTCAACCTGACGATTGCCGCGTCGAGACCATCGGCGGCAAGGGTCTCCTCGAAGACGCTCGCAGCCGACTGCTTCTCCGGGGGATCCTCGGCCGTCACGGTGGCGGTCGGCAACATTGCCAAGAGGAGGCCAACGGCGATGGGCAGGAGGCTTGGACGTCGAGGTTTCATTTCCGCGACCTCTCTCGAATGTCTCTGCGTTCCGATCCGTCTCCAGGCGGATCTCTCGTTGATGATCGGGAGATGCACCGATGCGGCGCCCCCCGACGTCACGCAGGGGCCGCGTGGTGAGCGTGGACCGCGTCGACGTCAGCGTGACCCTCTCATCTGGATTGCCGGTCGGAGCATTGTACTGGACGTCGCAGAAGCCGGCATCAGTCGCCGCGCTTCTGGACTGCACGCGCGCGAGTCGTTATGAAGAGGGTTGCTCTCGGGGAGTTCGTTCCGATCGCACACATCTGAGCCCCGTGGCGGCTTGCCGGTAAGCAGGTCGCCTTTTCGTATCCAGTTGCAGAACAAGGAGTTACTGCGGGCTGGCGAACGCCGGAGTGGCTAACCGGCCGGTAGTTGTACGAAGCACTCAAAGGGGCCATCGAAATGGGGTAAACGCCGCCGGGCGGTTGACAGCCCCCGTCGGGTTAGCAGGGCGGACACGATCGGCTGGTCGAGGCGCGGCCGTGTGGCGAAACTGCCGGTCGTTGGTGTGCTGGGGCGATCCGTCCAGGCTTCGGCGATAGGGTGTGAACCGTGAACGGGCGAGGACGACAGGGCTGACCAATCGGCCAGAGTGAGCGGGCCCGTGCCACGGGATTCCATCAACGGGGATCGGAGGTGGCGGTTGGCCAGGGCAGTGATTGCTCGCCGGGCGGCACGCTCGTCGAGTCGAGCGGTTGCATCTCCCGCACGAGGCTGCAGCGCGTCCCGACCAGATCGCTGTTCTTGCAGCCGCATATCCGCAGTTCGAGCCCATTCCGTTGGGCAAGGTCGGTAATGCGGGCGAAGGCAACGCGGCGTGTCTCGGCTGGCAGGGCGATGGCGCCGCGGGATCCTCCCCGCAGGCCCTGTCGATCAGACTCGTCAAAGGGACGCAGGATGCGTGCCAGGAGAGGGTCGCCAGCGAGCCCGCGCCTCAGGCTGGAGCGAATTGCCGGTCGCAGAAACAGGAAGCTCGCGGAAACGCTGCTGACGCCGCAGAATCGAGCGGCCGAGAGCAGTCTGGCCAGTTGCTGATCGGAATCGGTCACGCCATGGATGATGGGATCAATGCGCAGAGAGGTGCGAACGCCGGCGCGAATCAGGCGGCGAACCGTCGCCAGGCGCCTTCCTGCCGAAGGTGCGCCGGGCTCGAGGACGTGGTTGAGATCATCATCCAGCGTGATGAGGCCGACCTGCCCCGACACGAGACCGCGGTGAGAGGCGAAGAGGTCGAGGAAACGCCTGGGAACCTCGCCCTTGGTGACGAACTCAACGCCGACATCCGCTTCCAGCAGAATGCGCATCGTGCGATAGGACTCATCAAGAATCTCGGTGCGGGGCTGGAAGGCATCGGAGGAGGGACAGAAGTAGACGCTTCTCGGCTTGGACCGCTTGCGCTTCAATTCTTGCGCAACGCGTTCGGCGGTGTCGGTGTAGAGGACGACGGTCTTGTCACCGGGATACTGTGAGTATCCCTTGATGTAGCAGTAAGCACAGTCGTGCATGCAACCGGCGGTGACGTTCACGGTGGGTACGGAGGCGAGACAAGGCAGCGATGACACAGTGAGCACAGGACCTCTTCGTTGGGCGAGTCGAACGGTCACCATATTCGCCTCCCCGGCAGATGTGCCGCTTCCTCTTTGCGAGCCACGCAAAGGAGGCTCCCGAGTTGCATCCGGGCGCGATCGGTGACATCGGCGGCGACGATGTCAGTCAGTCGATGTGAGGCAAGATGTTCTCGGAGTTCTGGTGCGCATGCGGCCAGCGGGAGGAACTTCGGATCTTCGTATGCTAATGACAGCTTGAGCAGACTGAAGTACCGCCGGCAGTACGCTGCCGCGGCGTTCGCACTGAATCTGCTTGAGATGTATGAGCGCCAGGCTTCATGTAGTCCATCGAGCTGCAATCGGATCCGCGCCGACAGCCCCGGAACGTGCGGTGCCCAGTGTTCGCGCCAGGTGGAAATCCGCGGATATACGAAGCCCCCGGCACCGACAGCCATGCCCGTGATGATGCGCTCCGATGAGGCTAGCTCTGCTAGTCGGGAACGCTGGACTCGCTGCAGCAACCCAGATGATCTGGGCTGGGCAGTTGGCGATCCTCGGGCTGAACCAGTAGGGCACATGATCCGTACAGAATCCTAACAGATGTGGGCTGCCGAGCAAGCGCGAGGCTCAGATCAGAGTGGGTTTGGCGGAGGCATGGCCGTAAGTAGTTCTACAGCAAGCACTTGTGGGTTCAGCGCAAAGGCGTTGCCGGGTGCATCCGCTGATGACTGGCGAGATTCAGAGCCTCGATCAACCATTCGCACGCGCAGCTGATCTTGATGGACCCGGTTGTCTCCGCGTGAGGATCTGAGACCGGCGTTGGCCTAGACCGCCTCCAGAATTCGGTCCCCGAGGGCCGAGTCTCGGTAACGCGCGACGTCCGGTTGACGCCCCATTGCCGCCTCGTGGCCCATGCTGAGACTGAGAGTTGCGTGTTGTCTGGTATTTGTTCGAAGGAGCTTTCCAGGTCCGCCTCAAGCCGAGGCGGACCTGTTCGTTTACACGGCGGGTCGATCGGAGCCGCGGTGGAGGATCGCCGTTCTGGCCCACGGGGGCGGGGTTTCGGCCTGGTCCGGGGTCTGGCCAAGCGCTCTCGGGTTTGACGCCGGGATGCGGCCCCCCGCTCCGAACGCACCCGATTTGGCCGCAATCTGGCCAAGACTCTCAGACTCTCGGCCGCTCTCACCGCGTGCGCTTTACAGGAGCGTTCGGAACCATGCCCGATATGGAGAAGTTCGACGCCGAGACATCGAGTCTCGCGATCGGACGTCGTCGAATCACGACTCACTTTTCTTCTTGTGTCGGCCGCGAGCGCTCCACTTCCAACCCGTTGCAAAGCGGCCTTGATCGTGATGACTCGCTGATCATCTCGGCGATGGTCACCGTTCCGAAACTCTCTTCGATCGTGGCCATTGCGTCGTCGATTCGGCGATGAAGTGGGCACAGATGCTGCCCATGGGCGTCAAGGCCGAGCGGGCAGGTCTGTATGCGCTCAAGCGGATCGACAGCATTGATGATGTCGAGCACGGTGATGTCGTCGGGAGAGTGCTCGAGTGTGAAGCCGCCTTGGCTTCCCCGCTGTGCAGACAGGATGCCGGCCTTCGCCAGCCTTTGGAGCACCTTCACGAGGTACCCCGGGGTCGATTGCGTGCCCTCTGCGATCTCGCGCACCTTCTGGGTCGTGCCAGCGCGCTGGGCAAGCCAGACGGTGGCCCGGAGCCCGTACTCGCATGCATCGGAGAGGAATCTCACGCTGACCTCCAACATTGAGGGTTGCCGTCACTGGACATACAGTAGGAGCCGGCTATAAATAGATCAAGTGTGCATCAATGCTTCGAATAACTCAATGCCCCTCGGATACCCGAACGGAGACCATGCATGAACGCCCAAGTTGACCCCCAGGCAACGGTCGGCCAGATCGTCACCGAGCGGCCCTCGAGGTCGCGCGTCTTTGAAACGCTCAAGATCGACTACTGCTGTGGAGGCAAGCTCCCGTTGGCCGAGGCATGCCGGAAGCGCGGTCTCGACACACAAACCGTCATCGAAGATCTTCTGAAAGCAGACACCGAGGCAGATCTGAACGACGGGACGGCGGTCGACGCTGACGCGCTGAGTCTTACTGACCTGGTAGACCACATCGAGCGTCAACATCATGCCTACCTTCGAGCGGAGCTGCCGCGCCTGGATGAGATGACCGAGAAAGTCTTGCGCGTCCACGGCGAGAAGGACCCGCGGCTCTCGGACGTTCGCAAGGCCTTCTGCGCCCTGCGCGACGAATTGACCAGCCACATGATGAAGGAAGAACAGATCCTGTTCCCCATGGTCCGTCAGCTTGAACAGGCCGCGGGTCCGCCTTCATTTCACTGTGGGTCGATCGCCAACCCCATCCGGCAGATGGAAGCGGAGCACGACCACGCGGGCGATGCACTCGACATCATGCGCAGCGCGACCGATGACTTCCAGCCGCCTGACTGGGCCTGCAATACCTATCGGGCGATGCTCGATGGTTTGGCGCACTTCGAGCGCGACATGCATCAGCACATCCACAAGGAGAACAACGTGCTGTTTCCCAAGGCGCTTGATCTGGAGAGGCAACTCCAGGCACGCTAGTTCGTGCGCCGCACTCTGAGATCACAAAGGAATGCACCATGAGACTCATCACATTCTCAATCCTCGTCATCGTTCTCTTGTTGGGGTCGTTGCTGCTGCCAGGCAGGGCAGACGCCCACTGCGACACAATGGACGGGCCGGTCGCCAAGGCGGGGCTGCTCGCGCTCGAAACGGGGAAGTTGGACCCCGTCCTGCGCTGGATCAGTGCACAACAGGAACCGGAACTTCGACATGTCTTCGAGACGGCCAGAGCACTCCGCAGCAGGGACGAAGATGTGCGCGAAGTCGTTGACATGTACTTCCTCGAGACGCTGGTCCGGCTCCACCGCGCCACCGAAGGAGCACCCTACACCGGCCTCAAGCCGACCGGCACGCCCATCGCCCCGGCGATACATCATGCCGAGGAGGCGCTCGCGAGCGGATCAGGCTCGGATCTGTTGGCCTATCTGAGCAGCCAGATCCAGTCCGGGCTGGAACTGCGATTGCATCGTGCTCTTGAAGCCGCGAGCCACGCCGACGACAGCATCGAGCACGGTCGTGAGTGGGTAGCAGCCTATGTGGAGTTCGTTCATTACGTTGAAGCCATCGATACCGCGGCGGCAGGAGGAGGGGCACATGCGCACGACGATCAGAATCGAAATGTCCCAGCCGGGCGCGCGGACCATGCTGATCACTGATCCAGCGATCAGGTTTGTACGCTATCTTTGAGGATCGGACAATGCCGCCCGGAGTATGAGGACCATCGCCATGCAGTGGGTTCGCCGAGTATTGTTCGCAATCATCCTGGTGGGTGCCATAGGCTACGCTTTGTATGCCAAGTGGCTGCGGCCGATCCCCGTTGTGGGGCATGAAGGAGTCCAGGGGAATCTCGTCGTAGAGGTCATGGGGACGGGCACAGTGGAAGCCCGAACGTCAACGGTCGTATCCGCGAAGATCCAAGGCCGCCTGCTTGAACTTGCCGCCGATCAAGGCGACCAAGTTGAAGGTGGGCAGGTCGTTGCGCGCCTTGATGACAGCGATCTTGCCCGGCAGGTGGAGATCGCTCAGGCGAACGTGGAAGCGGCCGAGGCGGGAGTGGAGCGATTGCGGGCGGATCGGACTCGGGCCGAGGTGGTGCTGCGTCAGGCACAACGCGAGGATGAGCGGGTTCGCAAGGCGTTCGAACAGGGTGCGGCCACGGAGACCGAGTCTGACAAATCGGAAGAGCAGTTCGCGGTCGCCCAGGCGGACCTCGCCCGCGCGGAGGCGGGCATCGCGGAAGGACAAAAACTCCTTCTCGCCGCTCGCAAGACGCTGGAGTATCAGCAGGCACGGCTCGACGACACCGTGATCCGCGCCCCCTTCGATGGTCTCATCATTCGCCGCGATCGAGATCCCGGTGATATCGTCGTTCCTGGGTCATCGATCTTCCAGGTCGTCGTCGAGGACCAGATCTGGGTGTCCGCGTGGGTGGACGAAACGGCGATGGCGGCACTCGCACCCGACCAGCCGGCGCGGGTCATCCTGCGGTCCGAGCCCGATCACCCCTATCCAGGTCACGTCGTGCGGCTTGGGCGTGAGACCGATCCCGAGACGCGCGAGTTCATCGTGGACGTTGCGATCGAACATCTCCCCAGGCAGTGGGCAATCGGGCAGCGGGCGGAGGCATTCATCGAGACCCAGCGATTCGAGGGTGTGCTGATCGTGCCGCTCACGTTTGTCTCGGTTGTGGAGGGCGAGCGTGGCGTCTTCGTGAATCGTGGCGGACGCGCGGAGTGGACGCGCTGCGAGTTCGGCGCGCAAGGGCGCGAGATGATCGAAGTGCGCGGCGGCATCCAGCCCGGAGACACCGTCGTTCGCCTGGCAGACCCGAATGCGCGTATGCAACTCAGCGATGGCCGGAGGATCGTTGTCAAATGAACCTGGCCGTTCGAGATGTGCGATACAACCTCGGCCGATTCCTGCTCACCGCGGTGGGACTCGGTTTGCTGCTGATGATCGTGATGGGAATGGGCGGCATCTACGAAGGCATCGTGGCGGACGCAACGTTGCTCGTGGACAGGCTGGAAGCGGATCTGTGGATCGTTCAGCGGAATACTCGAGGTCCATTCGCCGAGCTTTCACGCGTCCCTTCAAGCGTCGAAGATCGTGCTCGCGCTGTTCCCGGGGTTGCCGATGCCCGACGCTTCGTAACGCACACGATACAACGCGAACACCGAGGTCAGCCGCTGCGCATGGCCATCGTGGGGCTGGCGTGGCCGGTCGATCGCGGAGAATGGCTGCCCGTGATCGCGGGCCGCGCCCTGGCCCAGGGTCACTACGAGATCGTCGCGGATCAGACGCTGGGCCTGGCAGTCGGCGACCGGCTCGAGCTTGGCAAGGACGAGTATCGGGTCGTGGGCGTGACCCGCAACATGCTCGGTACGGGCGGCGACGGTCTCGCGTTCATGACCATCGCCGACTCTCAGGCCGTACAGTTCGACGCTGTGGGCGAGGCGACACGTCTTGAGCGGGCGGCTCGACACGGTCGCGCTGAACAACGGGACCTCGGCCTGACCCAGCCTGGGCTGCTCGAGCGCGCAGATCAGCCTTCTGCCACCATTCCCGCGCTCGGCCCTCCGATGGTCAGCGCCGTTCTCGTGAGGCTTCAGCCCGGTGTGGACGCCACGTCCGTGCACAGCACGATGACCGCGTGGCCGGATGTCACGGTCTACACGGCCGACGAACAGCGCGAGCTGCTCCTGCGCGGTCCGGTCGATCGTGCCCGACGGCAGATCGGGCTCTTCCGGATTCTTCTCGTGGCCATTTCCGCGATCGTCATGTCGCTTATTCTATATACGATGACGCTCGACAAGCTGCACGACATCGCGCTCCTCAAGCTGATGGGCGCGAAGGATCGGATGATCCTGGGCCTCGTTCTTCAGGAGGCCTTCCTACTCGGGGGGATCGCCTATGTGTTGGCGTTCTTCCTGGGCGAGCGCGTATATCCGTATTTCCCGCGACGTGTCATCGTGACCAGCGACATGCTGATGTGGCTTGCGATTGCCGTCGGTGTGCTCTGCGTCGTCGGCAGTTCGCTCGGGATCTGGAAGGCGATGCGCGTCCAACCCAACGAGGTGCTCTCATGAAGCACCCGCCAGCCATCGAGACGGTTTCGTTGACAAAGGTCTATGGCAGCGGGAATACCGAGGTTGTTGCGCTTCGCGATGCATCGATGACAATCGAGCGCGGCGAAGTTGTCGCCTTGCTCGGGCCGAGCGGCTCCGGAAAATCCACGCTGCTGTCCGCCATCGGTCTGATCAATCCGCCCACGCGAGGTGAGATCAAGATCGACGGGCAGACGGTGATGCGCGGGCCGCGGGCGCTCGTCGATGTGCGTCGATTCCGACGACAGAGGCTCGGGTTCATTTTCCAAAAATCCAATCTGATTCCGTTCCTCACGGGACTCGAGAACGTACTCGTTGCGCTAGCGATCGCGGGCCAGGAGGGGCGTCCGGCCAAGCGCAGAGCAATGGAGTTGCTGTCGGCGCTGGGAATCGGTGACCGTGCGCGCAACCTTCCCTCGGCTCTGTCCGGCGGGCAACAGCAACGTGTGGCGATCGCTCGCGCACTCGCGAACAGACCGAGCCTTCTTCTCGCAGATGAGCCAACTGCAGCGCTCGACAGCAAGCTCGGACGACAGGTCATGGAGTTGTTCCGTGAGGTCGGACACGAGAATGACGCCGGCGTCCTTGTGGTTACCCACGATCAAAGGGCTCTGGATGTATTCGACCGGAGCCTCAATCTTGAAGACGGCGTGCTCTCGGAAGGTGACGGTGAACATACGTCGCGATCGATTGCATGATCCATTCTGCGCACGGTGCCTCCCGGCCCGCGCGGCTATCCTGTTGGCAGCCTCGGCATAGCAAGGTGGCCAGCGCATTGACGGAATCCTGCCAGTGGTATGGCCCGCGGGTTGAGCCGGATGAACCTGCACAACCAGCCGAACCGCAGGGGCCTTGACCGTTCGCATCCGACCCTTCATGCGACAATTTCGAGACTGACGCAGATATAGGCGGGTGGAAGCCCCACACTCCGAATGCCTCCACGGAGGGAGCCCGCCGCATGCCTGCGTCACAGAAGTCGCGCGCGCCAACCGAATTCATCGCCATCTCGCCGGAACAGCGCCGCGAAGAGATCGTGGCGCTGTTCGCGACCGGCCTGGAGCGCCTCATTTTCCGCGGCCGATCAGCCGGGGAAGAACTCTCAGAATCTGGCCGCACATGCCTTGAATCGAATCGACCAGTGCGCGCCGGGCGGCGGACTCCATCGCACCCTTGGCAAGGATGATGCGCGTTGGGCGGAACAGCGACGGCGGTCGTGAGCGGTAGGGCGGGCTGGCCGGTCGTCCCTGGTGACGCACCGGCCGGTCGATGCCACGGCTTGAGCGAACGAGACCGGGTGGATCCTGCCCGAACATACCCTGAATATCTGCGGAGTGGGCAGGGGTGTCAAGCGGATAATCGTAGTTTGTTAGGGCATTGCCTGAGGAAGCCGACCCCTTCGAAGGCCCCGCACACCACAACATGCTAACCCGACGGAGGTTGCGTCGATTGGCGACCGAAGATGCGGTCATCGCCGGGCCCCGGCGGCCGTGCGGCTGGACGACGTTTTTGCACAACGCCGCAGCGCCGCCGGGCCGATGGGGACGGGCGGCAGCGGGCCGGAGGACTCTCGACCTGTTAACCAGAAGGGCTCCGAGTTCGAGCCAACGAGCCAGATTGGGTTCTGGTTAGCAGGCTGAGACATTCCGGATGACAAGGCCCTGATTGCCCGCTCTGCCGCACTGCTGAAGCGCGAACCGGCCGCGAACTGCGGCTCCTGGCTCCAACACGCTTGATTGCAGGTACTTACGGCGATTCCGACAGGCTCTCTGCGCGCGACTCGCGCGCGAGTCTTCACAAAGAGGGTTGCGCTCGGGGATCTTTCCATCCGGCGGCGAAATCGCCGTCCAGAACGGTCTACAGGAGACGCCCGAGCCGCCCGGCCCGGGCGTCTTGCCGTAAACGGTGGCCCCCTCTGGTGGCTTGTGGTCCACGGCGAGCCGGCGGGCCGGATCTGCGATACCCTCGCCGATGCTGCAGATACAGACGGATGGAACATGGCCCCGTGCCGTACCCGCACAGATGCTCCGTCCGGCGCATTGACCGGATGGGCGGCAGAGATGAGCCGTGGATCAACAGGTTGTCGGGATCGAGACGTGCTGACAAGGAAGCTCGCAGGCGGGACCCGCGAGATTCGTCAGCCGCACCCCTCGCCCCAGTGACTGAGGATGAGCAACAGGTCATTGGCGCCGACGATCGCGTCCCCGTCGAGGTCCCCCTCGCTCCAGGTTGCGTCGGCGCTCCCGTAGTGGTCGAGGAGGACGAGCAGGTCGAGCGTGTTGACCGCGCAGTCGCCGTTGACATCACCCATCATCGCCGCGCCGCCCTCGAGGTTTTCCGCGATCCATGTCAGACCGCCGAGCACCGAGCTGCCACCGGGGACCTGAAGGATCTCGGTCTTGATCTGCGTCTTGGCGTCGTACACCTCGAGGACGCCGTAGAGCGGGCGGAAGATGAAGTTGAAGCCGGCGCCCACCGCCATCCCTGTCGACCGACCAGAGGGCTCGGGTCACCTGCTCGCAATCAGCATGAGCTCGTACTCGTCGAGCGTGACCGGCCGAAGGCCCCATGCGCCGGCGGTTCCGCCGTAGACCCCTCGCACCGTGAGACCGGCGTCCTCGGCCATGCGGTGGAGTTCCGGCGCGGTATAGAAGCGCTCGCGCAACTCGCCCGCGGCCGCAACCTCCGGCACCAGGTCGTGCACCTCGCTTCGCTCGGTCATGGTCATCGGGTCGAACTGACCGTCCGCGACGGTCTGCTCCGTGGCGGCCCGGACGGCCCGGAGCGCGCTCAGCGCGTTCAGGATCACCACTCCGCCCGCTCTCAGCGAGGCCGCGATGTTGCGGAGAATGGTCGCGTCCCGGTCGATCGCGTCGTCACCCTCACGGAGCAAACAGAACGCGCCCTCGCACAGGCAGATGACGGTATCGAACGCATCGGGGCGCGAGAACTCGGCCGCGTCAGCGCGGACGAACTCGATGTCGGCCCCGGCATCCTTCGCGCGCTGTGCGGCGACCTCGAGCATCCCGCCGGAGATGTCGACGCCGGTCACGCGAAAGCCGCGGCGCGCCAGCGGGACGCTGTGGCGGCCGGTGCCGCAGCCGAGATCGAGAATGGTGCCGCCCACCGGCGTGTTGGCGTGCCTGATGATGAACTCGATTTCGGCGTCGGTGTTCTTCGTGAAGACCTCATCGTCGTAGCGAGGGGCGAATCGGTCGAAGAACTGTTGCCAGGGGTTCGTGGTCATGCCGTCCTGTCCATCGGGCGTTATCGCAGCCTGGCGCCGAGCCGCAGCGCCACCAGCAGAACGCCCGTCTGCCTCCGCGCTCCGGACCGAGCGACGAGATCGGCTCGAGGCGGACTCATGCCGCTGAACCGGCATGGTAAGCGGGTGTGTGACTCGGTTGCACCGTATCAGCCGATCATAGCCCGTGCCGTGACCGAGCGTCGTGTTTCGACCGGCATTCGTTTGGGTAGGCCCGCCGGTGACTGCGGTTCGCGGCAGCCGTTCCGGTTCCGGGCCGGGCCTTGCGCGGCCTTCTGCCGCCGGCAGGAACCGTTCGCGGCGCCGCGTTCGTATGGTAGCGCGAGCGCGTGATGGCCCCCGACGAAGACGCCCCCCGGGGAGGCGGCCTGCCGCTCGTGTGTTCCTCGGGAGGAACAGGCATGAAGTCGAATGCCAATGACCCGTTTTGCGCATGGCCGACCGTGTGTGCACTGTGCTTCTGGATCGGCGTGCTGACGATCGGACCTTCGGCCCGGGCGAGCGACGACGAGTCGGATATCGTCGCGGAACCGCCGGCCGAGGCGTACGAGGAACCGCCGTCGTTCCTGGCCCCGATGCCTGCGATCGAGTTTGACGCAGCGGTCTACCAGCCGGCAGCGGAGGAGCAGCGCGAGATCGCCTTCCTCATCGAGCAGCTCACAGAGATCGACAAGCCGGATTTCGGGATCGCAAGCTGGATGTCCGGAAGCCAGTTCGCCCCGGTCAAATCGTCCGGGGAGTTCCATGCGGGCATCATCATGATCGACCACGGCCTGGAAACGTCGGAGCCGCTTGAGAGGCTGGTCGAGTTGGGCCCGGAGGCGATTCCGGCACTGCTCGGGGCGCTCAACGATGCCACGCCCGGCAGGCTTGTCAAGGACTGGGAGGGCGTGATGGGAGCCATGTGGTACGGGCGGGAGATCCCGACGAACCCCGCCCACCCGCGCGAGCAGGCCGTGCGCGAGGCGCACGCGAACTTCTTTCCCGAAGGCCGTCATTCGATGAGCGGATTCGGTGACCGCATCAGGAAGCACGAGGTGACGCGCGGCGACATCTGCTTCGTCGTGCTCGGGCAGATCGTCAATCGGCACTACGAGGCCACACGGTATCAGCCCACGTCATGCATGGTGATCAACAGCCCCACCCACGATCCGGAGTGCGCGACGATACTCCGCGAGATCTGGGGGTCCGACGACCCGGCCCGCATGCTCTTCGAGTCGCTCATGATCGATTTGCACACGCGGGGAGGCTGGCGTTCGACCGACTACCAGCGCGGAGCCGTCATGCGCCTGCTGTACTACTTCCCTGAGCAATCGGCGGAGCTCATCCGGCGCCGAATTGACGCGTTCGACGTTCACAGGATTCCGACCACGGATGACCGGCGCGGCGCGTGGCAGGAGCGCCTCGACGCCAACGGCGTTGATGCGGCGTCCTTCCTCGAGGCCGCCGCCGCGGTCGGGCATCCGACGATCACCGAGGCGCTGCTGGGCGTGGTGCGACGAACCGACGATCCGAACATATTCAAGGCGTGTCTCAGCGAGTCGGTCGTCGAAGCCGCGCCGGACCTGGTGTTCCGTCGGATGAGGGAGATCCTCACCGTGGCGCCGCCACCGGAACGCGGACCGTTCGGCCCGGAGTATCGGGTGTTGCGCGCTGCCGTGCTGCTGTTCCCGGAGCGGTCGCGGCTGCTGTTCGACATCTACCTGGAGCACGGCACCCTCGAGTGCCGCCGGGCGGTGATCCATGCGCTGAACAAGCTCGAAGCGCCCGTTCCCTGGGCCGTCGAGTTGCTTCAGCCGTTCCTGGAAGACCGGGCGGACACGGGCTGGGAGTACGGCCCCAACTATGATCGAAAGCCGATCCGCGTCTGCGACGAGGCGGCCAGAACACTGATCCATCACGTCGAGGGCGCGACGTTCGAGCTCGAAGGCGAGCCGGCGAATCTCGATCGGCAGATCGAGAACATCAGGCGCCGCATCGCGGGCGAGCCGATCGTGGAAGATGCGGCGGCCACGCGCCCGCCGATCGACTTCGACTCTCTGCCGACGATCGGGCCGACCGCGGTGCTGGAACTCGATGAGCAGATCGGCCGCATCTACGGCTTCTCGGATGAACACACCATCTATTGCGGCAAGGGCTACCGGGCCGACGGCTGGGGGTATGACACCGCGGCGATCGACGCGGCGACAGGTACGCTGACCGACCGGATAAGGCTGGATCAGTGGCAGGGGGGCGTCTCCATCCTGCGCCCCATCACCGGAACCCGCGCGCTGTGCTATCACGGCTCGGATCCGGGACAGATCGTCGTCCGCGACATCCGCACCGGTCTCGAGCTTTGGCGCATCGAGATCCCGTTTCACGATGGCGTGCAGCCCGGCGATCCCCGGCAGGTGCGTAATCTCGGAGACATCTTCGTCTCCGGCGACGAGCGGTGGGTCGTCGCGCTGACCGGCGATGGATCGCTGCACACGATCGATCTCGAGACCGGCGAACATCAGAAGGTCTGGCGGCGCGAGGGTGAGCCGAAGCATCGAACACATCTGCGCGGCACGCTCACGCCGGTGCAGGGCACCAATCGCTTCCTCATCGAGTTCTTCGCCGAGGACGACCCGCTGCGGGTGTGGGATCAGGATACGCGGATGATGACGGAGATCACGAAAGTCCCGACCTGGGCGTGGCGCAGCGCGTGGGGCAGGTACGCGTGCAATCAGCTCAACAACCGCCTGCTCTTCTGGGATCTGAAAGCGCGGAAGCCGATCGATCTGTCGCTGCCGGAAGGGGCGGAGGTTAGCGATCTGCTCTGTGACGGCGATCAGTCGGCCCTCGTCGTGGCGACCGCGGAAGGACCGATGTACGTCATCGATCTGGCAACCGTCGCGCCGATCGCACGTCTGTCGCCGCCGAAGACGACCGGCCGCGTCTCGCTCCGCCTCTCCTCCGACGATCGCCTGCTGTTCTGGAAGGCGGATCTGACGCAGTACGAACGGGGCAGTTGCGAACCCTCTGATGAAGGGACCGTCCTCGCGGTCTTCGACGTCGGCGATCTGCTCCGGTGATCCGCCGACGGCTTGCGTCGAGCCGTCGGTTCCTTCCCCGCCACGGGCCGGTGGACGATCGACACCAGCAGACGAAACACGAGGGGCGCGAACATCCAGCGTTTCACGTCTCCGTCTGCGGCCGACGGTCGCCGCGGTCTGCGACGCGGTGACGCCCCCGGCGCGCCCCCGGCGCTGGAGCGAGGAACATGGTCGCACGACGGCAACGGGAGGCGATCTTACGGAACGGGGCCCGGGCTCAACATGGTCGATTCGACGGGCACGTCACCGGGTGGCCGGGGCCCGGGTTCCGCCCCCAGCTTGCGGTTCCCGCCCCGGACGGGGGGACTTCCCGCGCTGTCCTTTCTTGTTTTCCGCTCACCTCCGCCCCGCGGCGTTCGCCTCTAGGGGTGAGGGGCGGCTCCGGTGCCAGGACGCGGCTCGGCCGCGGCCGCTGGCGGCCCCTCAGGGTGCGGCACGGTCGGTCGTGGCCGCAGGAAGTATTCGTGAATCGGGATCCGATATGATCGCCTCCGGGGGAAAGGGAGGACGATTTCGGACGGCTGCCACTCGAGCCGCGAGGCCGAACGACGCCCACGGTGCCCCGGATGGACACTTGACAGCCGCCGCGAACGCGGTAAACTTTGGATGCCCCCGGAAGGGTCCGGCGTTGAGGCTTGCCTCCGCCGGGCCTTTTTTTGTGGCCGGCCAGAGCCGGGATTGACCATCTTCATCAGATCGCGTCGGCGGGGAGGCATCTGTTTCCCGCACATGATGACAGCGCGTGGTGGCCCAGCCACTCGAGACGCCGGCCCCGGGGCCGGCGTCTTCTTCCATCGGGCCGCACCGCGCGTCGAAATGGCTCACAAGAGGTCTTTTCGGGACGGTTGTGGCCGGCTCGGACGGCCGGGCGCTCCCGGTGATCGATCGGGGCGTGCCCTTTGGGCGTGCGTTCCGGAAAGGAGCCGGATCGCAGTATGATGCGAGCCGACGGCGGGAGGCTCTCGGCGCGGGTCCGCTCGTCCGCGAGGCCCGGATCGCAGCGCCCGGCCTGCGAGGCGGCACGCACCGGTTTCGGCAGTGGACATCCCGTCACCCGATCGCGGCGTACTTCACGATCACGTACGTGTTCTCGTGGCCCGCCCTGTTTCTTGTTCTGTGGGTCTTTCCGCAGAACATGGCGATTGGTGGCATCCTGGGCACGCTGGCCACGTTCTCGCCGGCGTTCGCGGCCATGATCGTCGCGGCGCCTGCGGACCCCCGGCACGTGGGCAGACAGCGCGCCGCGCACGGGATGAGCTTTCTCATCACCTGGCTTCTGGCCGGCACGACGCTGGTGTTGTTCGCCTGCCGGCTGAGAGACGCCCCGTTCCGCGCGCCTCTGGTCGTGTTCGGGAGCATGCTCGCGCTTCTGCCGGCCTTCTGCGTCTCTCGCGCCTTTTCCCGAATCACCGGGCTCCGCCGGCACTCCAGATCTCTGGCGGCGCCGCGCGGAAACATCGTCTGGTATCTCTTCGCGCTGCTTGCGGTTCCGGCGGTTCAGCTCCTGGGCGTCGCGGTGACGCGCCTGCTCGGCGCCGAAGCCGGCTCCGAGGCTGGGCTGTGCGTCTCCGTCGATCCTTCGGCCGCGGCGCCGATGTTCTTCTATGGCTTTTTCTTCACCGGCGGGATCAACGAGGAGAGCGGGTGGAGAGGGTTCGCACTGCCCCGGCTGCAGCGCCCATACTGCCCGCTCGCGGCGGCGCTGATCGTCTGGGTGTTCTGGGCGCTGTGGCATCTCCCGGCGGACCTGGCGTCGGGCGATCCGCCATCATCGATTCTCATGAACCGGCTGTTCTTCAACGCGATGTGGTCGGTCCTCTTCATGTGGGTGTTCAATCGCACGGGCGGGAGCCTGCTCGCGCCGGCCCTGTTTCACCCGGCGATGAACACATCCGGAGCGCTGCTGCCGCGCACGGTCGCGGCGATGGGTCGACCGCCTCGGCTCAAGAGCGCGCCGGCAGCGTCGCCTGCGCTTCGGCACGTGGCGCCGCCTTCACATCCGCCAGGAGATACTCAATCACGCGGGCGGCGCTGTAGGTCTGCGCGCCCGGCTCGAGGAAGCGGGCCACGTCGGCGACGTCATCGCCGGAGGTCACGAGCGGGAGTTCGCGCGACCCGTCGCCTCGCCTTTGTTCCAGGCCGATGTTGCCCATGAGCGCATTGCAGACACACTTGCGGCCGTGCGTGTCGGATTCATCGCCCCCCTTGCGGACGTAATCCGCCGTCGGCTCGGACGGACACCGCCAGCCCAGGCTCCCGTCGGGTTTGCGATAGGCGTGGCGGAGGTAACCGAGATCGCAGATTCGTGATCGCTTCTTGTAGCGGGCCTCATTCGAGAGCGTCGTGTCGAGCTGGACAACCTTGAAGGGGAAGCCGGTGGGGGAGGCGACCGGATCGGTGAAGACGCGCGCGATCCCGGCGCCGCTCCTCGCCAGTACCTGCGCCTTCAGATCGGGGGCGAGATCGGATTCCTCGCAGTAGGCGAAGGCGGTGCCCACCTGGATGCCCACGGCCCCGGCCTCCCGCGCCGCGGCCAGACGCTGCGGCTCGGCGCAGGAGCCGGCGAGCCAGAAGGGAAGGCCCAGCTTGCGGAAGGCGGCGAGATCGGCGACATCGCGCTCGCCGTAGATCGGCTCGCCCTCGGCGCTGAGCCCGGTCCGGCCGCGGGGCGGGGCGTTGTGCCCTCCGGCCGTCGGACCCTCCACGATGAACCCGTCAACCCGGCCGTTCGAGCGCTTCACCAGCATCGACCCCAGCGTGGCGAAAGAGACGATGGCCAGGAAGCCGGGCCGGGCGAGCTTCGGCGCCCGGCCCGCGGTGAACTCGACCGGGTCGAACTTCGTAAGGTGTTCTTCGCCGGCCGGCGCATCCTTGACTTCGAGGCGAAGCTCGACCGGCCGGGCGTCGGCGAGACTGTCGAGAATGCCGGGGATGGCGCGGGGGATGCCGGCCCCCATGAGCACCCAGGTCACGCCGGCCAGCATCGCCCCGTAGATCGACGGCAGCGTGGGAAGCTGGATCTTCTCCAGGTAGTTGATTCCGACCGGTCCCTCGTGCCCCTCCCGGGCCAGGAAGACCTCGGCGAAGTTGCTCGCGACGAGCAGTTCCGTGAGCTGCCCTGACGGCTTTTGGGCGGGCATCGGCTTGGCCCGGAACGGCGCGTCTTCGGACTTGCCGCCGGGAATAAAGTAACGATCCAGAATCCGTTTCGCCACGCCGGAGATCGGGAAGCGCGCCAGCGCGCGCCGCACGTGCCCGCCCCGGTCCCCCAGTTGCAGGCGCCGGGTCATGATCATATCGAGGCCGGTTCCGGAGACGACGCCGAGCTGTCCGGCGCGGGAGACGGCGCGGGCGAGGCGCCAGCCGGACACGCCGGCGCCCATCCCGCCCTGGATGATCAGGGGCAATCGGTCACGTTCCATTGGTCAACCTCCGTGGTGCGCACGTGCAGACGGCCGCTTCAACGACGCGGGAATGGACCGGGGAGCCCCGCGACGGGCTCCCCGGATCGGGGCGCATATCAAACACCGGACACGACGCACACATGGCGGCGGCCCTCCTCGGCGTTGAGAGCTGGCTGACGATTCGCGCGCCGGTTCACCAGCGCCTGCGCTGACCGCCGCCGCGGTCATTGCGGGCACGCGCCTCGTTGACCTTGAGCTGGCGTCCGCCGAACTCCATGCCGTCGATGGCGGCGATCGCGTTGCGCGCCGACTCGTCGTCGCGCATCTCGACAAAGCCGAAGCCACGCGGCCGGCCGGTGTCACGATCGGTGATGAGCGCGACCTCCGCGACCTCGCCATGCTGGCCGAACAACTCGGCGACTTCCGATTCCGTCGCCTTGAACGACAGATTACCGACGTAGATCTTCACGTCTGCGTTCCTGACCCGAGGGAAGGGTGCCGATGAAGATCCTCGGGGCGATCTGCGTCGGGCTCGCCGCGGACGCCCTCTGCTTGGCGCATCCGGCGGCGGATCATGAAATGGCGCCGCAGGATAGCAGGGCGGGGAATCAGACGCCAATGCGAGGCCAATCCTCTGTGCCAAAAAACAGGAGCCGGGCCTGTTCCCCCTCTCAGCCGATGGGTGAATCCACATTGCGGTCCGAGACCGGCCGAGCCGGGGCCGAGGCCGCCGGCCGCGGGCTTCCCGTCGCCTTCGCCCCGGCGTGACCGGCGGGGTCGGCATGCCGGCAAACGCCCCGCGCCGCCCCTTCCGTGGGCGTTCTCGCCCGTTTGACGAAGCCCCCGCGGCGCGGTAGCACGCCGCCGCGCCGGCCGGCCGGGAACCTCGCCATGACCGATCCCGTCACGCTCTATTACGATCTGACCGCAGAATCGAGGGCGGAGCAGTGGTACGGCAACGAGATCCTCATGCCGACCATCCGCCAGTTCATCGCCTTCCTGCCCCGGCGGCCGCGGGTGCTCGATCTCGGCTGCGGCTGCGGCTACGAGAGCATGCGCCTGGCATCGGCCGGGGCCGAGGTGCTCGGGCTGGATTTCAGCGGCGCGTCGATCCGGATCGCCCGGCAGCGCGCCCCGCAATGCCGTTTCGAGCAGGAGGACTTCCGGGGGCTGGACGATCGGCACGGCATGTTCGACGGCGTCTTCGCCGCCGGCTCCATCATCCATGTCGCGCATGCGGAATGGCCCGACCTGGCCGGGCGCATCGCGCGCGTCCTCCGCCCGAACGGGCGCCTGCTGGCGGTCGTCAAGGACGGCGCGGGGACGATGGTCCGCACCGAGGAGGTCGCCGGCCGGCAGATTCGGCGCGAGATCCATCTCTACACCCGCGAGGCGCTCGCCGCGGCGACGGAAGCGCTTGAGTACGCCGGCGATGCGGTCCTCGACCGGGATCTCCTCGACCGCGGCTGGCGCGGGTATTACTTCCTCCACCGCGACAAGAGATGAACCGGTTTTGCGACAGCAGTCACGAAGAGGCGGTCCGGCGGAGACGCGCTGTCGCGCCGTTTCCACGTCTCGATCGCCCTTGTTGCGCGGCCGTGCCAATGACGCGGGGCGATGCGGCCGACAATGACGGATGAGCCGCCGCGCGCGGGCGGTGTTATCGGCCGTGGCGTCGACGGATCGGGCCGGTCTGATGTGATCCCCGAGAAGCGGGCCGGAGAGGATGGTCCCTCGCCAATGGGCTGAAACACCCGGCGCGCCGGCCGGTATCACCCGGCGGGAAGGGCCGGGGCTCTCGAGGAGGATGCCGCCCTTTCGGCCCGGAAGGCGGCTGATGAGGAGCGAATCTCGTGCGACAACTGATGCTGATGGTGATGATCGTGGCGTGGTCGATGCTGTCTCTGGCCGATCCGGTGTCGGCCGGGCCGAATGCCCGCCGGGCCGATGCCGCGACGCCGGACCCCGCCCGGGCGGCCGGCGACGAGGAACACGGCGGGCGGGACGAGCAGGCCGACGCGGCGAAGGCCGGGGACGATGCCGAAGAGAAGGAAGAAGAAAAGGAGCTGACCCTCGAACGACTCTTCCCCGAGAAGAGCTTCTTCGGGCCGCGCGCGTATCGCATGTCCTTCGCGCGCGATGGACGATACGCCGCGTACCTCTATCGCCCGTACCTCGAGCGCCGGCACGGCTCGGATCTCTGGATCTACGACGTCCAGACCGGCGAGAGTCGGCGCATCACCTCCGTCTCCGTCATGTCCAGGTTCCAGGAGGCGACGCGCAAGGTGCGCGAGGACCGCATCGAGAAGGCGAAGAAGAAGCGCGGGCAGAAGGATGATGGTGAGAAGAAGAAGGCCGCGGCCGACGATCCCGTCTCCGGCGCGTGGAACGGAATCCTCCTCGGTGATGAGGAGTACGGCATCCCGCCCGAGGGGCTCGCGTTCCTCCTGTCGCTTCAGATGAAGGATGATGGCGTGGTGGACGGGACGTTCCGGTCGGCCGTCGCCGATGCCACCATCACCGAAGGCCGCTTCGACACCGATGAAAACACGCTGACGTGCACGCTCGTCGATCCCGACTCGGGCCTCACCGGCGCGCTCACCGCGACCATCGAGGACGATGCGATGGAGGGAACGATCGTCACCGAGGACCCCGATGCGACGTTCGAGATCAGCGCCGAGCGAAGGCCGCCCGCCGCCAGGGAACAGGATGACGGCGAAGCCGGGAAGATCAAGAAAGACGACGAAGAGAAGAAGGATGACGACGCCGGCGCGGACGATGAAGACTCCGACGGCGACGGTGAGAAGAACGAAGACGGCGACGAGGATGAGGAGGAAATCGACCTCGGCGATGTCGTCGATGAGAAGGATGCCGACGACAAGAAGGCCCCGCGCTACGGCGGGATCTCGACCTTCACCTGGGCGCCCGAGGAGGCGGAACTGCTCTTCGTCAGCGGGGGCGACGTGTATCGCTACGACGTCGAGACTGATGAGATCACCCGTCTGACGAAGACGAAAACCTCCGAGCGCGGCGTGCAGTATCTGCCCGACGGCTCGGGCTATACCTGCATGCGCAACAACGCCGTCCTGCGGACGACGTTCGGCAGCCATCTCGCCGAGCAGATCGATCCGAACTTCCCGGGCGGGGAGGACATGCGAAGCTACGAGCTGAGTCGCGACGGTCAATGGCTCGCGTTCGTCACCGCAAAGGACAAGGGCAGAAGCAGCGGCGGCCGGCGGGTCAACATCGTCAACTACCGCCAGCGATTCGCGCAGGTGCGTCAGGTGCCGCGCCACATGCCCGATGATCCGCCGCCGAAGATCGATCTGTCGGTCTACCTTTACCAGATCAACGATCCGATGACGGAGGAGGGTGAGCTGAGCAAGGTGTTCGGCTTCACCCAGACCGCACCGCGCGACATCATCGGCGGGCCGGAATGGGCGCCGGACTCCAGCCGCATCGCGTTTCTTGTCTTCCAGCAGACCGGCAGCCTCGTGCGCGTCCTCGAAGCGAAGGTTCCCGAGGTGCATGAGGAGGACGAAGAGGAGGCGGGGGAGGAAGACGCCGGCGAGCCCGATGAGGAGGAGAAGGACGAGGGCGGTGCGAAGGCCGATGATGACGAGAACGAGGCGAAAGAGAAGAAGAGCAAAGCGAAGGACGAGGAGCCGAAGGTCGAGGACGCCCGCCTCGTCTACAAGTTCTATCACCACGGCGGGCCCAATACGCCCTACATGATGAGGCCCGTCTACCTCCCCGACAGCCGCCGCATCGCGTTCATCACCGAGCTGAGCGGCTTCCGGCACGTGCACGTGCTCGATCCCGTCTACGAGACGCTTCGGCAGATCACGAGCGGGCATTACGAGGTCTATCCGGCCGGGCTGTCCAGAGACCATCGCTACATGTTCATCACCGCGACGAAGGAGCATCCCGCGCAGCTCGACATCTACCGCATCGACCTCGAGACCTTCGAGATGAAGCGGCTCAGTCCGGTTGACGGCTACTACAGTGGCGTCGCGGTGAGCAACGACGGCACGCGCGTGCTCGCGAACTTCGTCGATTACGGCCGCCTGCGCGAACTCGTCACGATCGACGTCGAGGAGGAGAGCCAGGAGACGCTGACCGACTCTCATCCCGACATCGCGCACGAGCTGACCGAGCCGGTGCCCGAGTTCTTCACCTACGAGAATCGGCACGGGCAGGAGATCCACGGCCACACGTTCAAGCCCGAGGACTGGACGCCGGACGATCAGCGCCCGCTGCTGATGTACGTCTACGGCGGCCCGCTGGGGACGCGGAAGATGGTCACCCGCGGCAGCTATGCCTCCGACAGCTACTTCTTCGCCTACTACATGGCGAAGAAGCACGGCTACGTCACCTGCACGATCGACCCGCGCGGCGCCAGCGGCTACGGCGGGCTGTACGAGAAGTCCAACTACGAGCAGGTCGGCAAACCCCAGGTCGAGGATCTCGTCGACGGCGCGAAGTGGTTCGCCGAAAACCACGGCGTCGACGAGGATCGCATCGGCCTCCACGGCTGGAGCTTCGGCGGGTTCCAGACTCAGATGTGCCTCTACACCGAGCCTGATGTCTTCGCCTGCGGCATCGCCGGCGCCGGTCCCACGGAGTGGGAGAACTACAACTCCTGGTACGCGACGGCCACGATCGGCCCCAGCCGCGAGGGCGAGACCGACCTGGCCAGGTTCTCCCTCCTGCCCCTGGCCAAGAACCTCAAGGCGAAGCTTCTCCTCGTGCACGGCATGGAAGACTCCAACGTGCTCTATCAGGACACGGTGCGCGTCTACCGCGAACTGCTCAAGGCCGGCAAGGAGACGCTCGTCGAGCTGTTCCTCGATCCCACCGGCGGGCACGGACTGGGCGGCGATGTCAAACGACTGGGACGCATGCGCAAGTACGAGGAGTTTCTCCTCCGCACGCTGGGGACCGGCGCCCCGGCCGAGGCGGAGGAAGAGGAAGAACCGGCGGCGGAGCCGGAGGCGGGAGGCGACGTCGAGGCCGAAACGACGCATGAAGAAGCGCCGCCCGACGCCGATGTCGATGACGGCTGGATCGCCCTCTTCAACGGCGAGGATCTCACCGGCTGGACGCCAAAGTTCGCCGGGCACAAGCTGGGCGTGAACTACAACGACACCTTCCGCGTCGAGGATAACACCATCGTCGTCAACTACGACGAATGGGAGCAGTTCAACGGCGCATTCGGCCACCTCTTCCACGAGCAGGAGTTTTCGAGCTACATCCTTCAGCTCGAATATCGCTTCATGGGCGAGCAGACGCCCGGCGGGCCCGGATGGGCGTACCGCAACAGCGGGGTGATGATTCACGGCCAGCCCCCGGAAATGATGGGGATCGACCAGGCGTTTCCCGTGTGCATCGAGGTCCAGCTCCTGGGCGGGGATGGCGAGCACGCGCGCCACACCGCCAACGTCTGCACGCCCGGAACAAACATCATCATGGATGGCGAGTTGACCACCGCCCATTGCATCGACAGCACATCACGGACCCATCACGGCGATGCGTGGGTCGCCCTGGAGGTCGAGGTGCGCGGCGGCGAGGTCATCCGCCACAGGATCAACGGCGAACTCGTGCTGGAATACGGCGGGCCGCAGCTCGATGAAAGCGATGCCGACGCCCGCGCGTGGCTCGAACAGCGAGGCGGCGAGAAGATGCTCACGAGCGGAACCATCTCCCTCCAGGCCGAATCCCACCCCTGCGCGTTCCGGAATATCCGTCTCAAGCCGCTGGGGAAGTGAGCGGCTCGGTTGGTGGGACGGGCGTCCCGCCCGTTCGTGCGAGACAACGGCCAGTCCATGTGATGCTCGTTCCCGCGCGCCGGTCCACATGGCCCGGCCGTTGGGCCGGGGCGGCTGCGCTCTGACAGTGGCCGCGCCGGATGCCAACGAAAAACCCCGGGCGAGCCCGGGGCTATGTGGGGTCGGATCATCGGTGCGGTGGGACGGGCGTCTCGCCCGTCCGCTCTCCGGGAATCCAGCAATCACGGCGCACGGCCGGGACGGCCGTGCCACCGCCTTCTTATCCCTTACACCGCCTCGAAGCGCTGGGCGACGGCGGACCAGTCCACCACGTTCCACCACGCGGCGATGTAGTCCGGGCGACGGTTCTGGTAGTTCAGGTAATAGGCGTGCTCCCACACGTCCAGGCCCAGGATCGGGGTGCATTCGCAGGCGGTGAATCCCTTCATCAGCGGGTTGTCCTGGTTGGGGGTGGAGCAGATGCACAGGGAGCCGTCGCTGCGCACGCCCAGCCAGGCCCAGCCGGACCCGAAGCGGGTCGCGGCGGTGGTGCTGAACTGCTCCTTCATGGCCCCGAATGATCCGAAGCCGCTCTTGATGGCGCCGTCGAGGGAGCCGGACGGCTCGCCGCCGCCCGAGCCGCTCATGCTCGTCCAGAACAGGCTGTGGTTGTAGTGTCCGCCGCCGTTGTTGCGCACCGCGGTGCGGATGTCCTCGGGAACATTCTCGAGCCCGGTGCAGAGTTCCTCGATGGACATGGCCTCCAGATCGGGCTTGCCCTTGATGGCGTCGTTGAGCTTGCTCACGTAGCCACCGTGGTGCTTCCCGTGGTGGATCTCCATCGTCTTTGCATCGATGGACGGCTCCAGGGCGTCAAAGGCATAGGGAAGATCGGGCAGTTGGAAGGCCATGGCAGGCTCCTTTCTGGTCGGGGACACGATCAAGGGCGGACATCCACACCCGCAGCCCCGGGGAGCGGCCGATCCCGTCGGACGGGGACAACCATAGCACCAAAGAGTCGGACAATCATCTGAGCCAACAGACGGGCGCCGCGGGGAAGGGGCCGGACCGGGGTACGGGATGGTCCGGAATAGGCCGCCGGGCGGCGGGAATCGGTCACAGGAGAGGGCGTGCGATGGCCGATATCAGGAGAGCCCGGCCCCCGGAACTCCGGCCCGGGCCCTCGGGCCCCCGGAATCGGGTCCGCGCCGGCCGTCGGTCAAACGCCGGCCGCGGGCGCGAGGCCGCACGCGGCATGCGGCGGCGTGGCGGGGCGGGCAGTGGTACGATTCGGGCCGGCCCGGCCCGCCTGTCGAGATACGCGTGGGAGGCGCAACGTGGCTGATCCTCAGAAGCGCATCGTGGTGGACGGCATCGACTTCGCCGGCGTGTTCTACTTCCCCCGAATCCTGCGGTCGGTCACCTCGGCGATGCAGCCGCCGCGACTGATCGTCGCCCTTCTGATGGTCGTCCTCCTCGTCGTGTTCGGGCGGGTGTGGGACGCGAACACGGAGGCGAACATCTCCCCGGACGGCCTGCTCGCCGGCGAATGGACCGCCCTCGAGAAGCAGCAGGTCAAGACCCTCCTCTGGGAGAAGGTGCGCGCGTACGGCGTCTCCGAGCAGAACCTGCCCCCGGAAGGGAGCTGGCTCGATGCGCGCGAGGTGCTCGGGCTCATCGAGAGGGCGTACCGCCACCAGCGCCAGCAGCCGGGCGTGGGGGCGAGGGGAGACGGCGATGCCGGCCCCGGCCTGCCACCGGAGCAGATCCAGGCACGGGATGCCCGGTTCCTCGCCGATCGCACAGCGATTCAGCGCGTCGCGCCCAAGGGGGTGTTCGCCGCCCTGGCCGGGGATGTCACCGACTGCTTCCAGCGCACGGTGAAGGCCGTCATCTATCTGCGCCCCCAGCTCGCCTTCGATGCCTGGAGCGACCTGTTCATCCGCCTGCCTCTCGAGCTGTGGCGGCAGGAGCGCGTGTTCACCATCGCCTACGGTATCTTCTTCCTGATCGTGATGGCGGTGGGGGGCGGGGCGCTGTCGCGCATGGCCGCCTGCGACCTCGCCGGGCAGGAGCGGCTCCGCGTGCGCGATGCGTTCGACTTCTCGCTGGGCAACTGGGTGAAGCTGGTGTTGACGCCGCTGTTGCCGCTGATCATCGCGGCGGTGTTGACGGTGATCATCATCCTGCTGGGCCTGTTCATGGCGCCGTGGCTGGATCTCGCGGGCGGGCTGCTGTACGGGGTGGCGATGGTGCTGGGGTTCGTGCTCGCCTTCACGCTGCTCGCCTACGCGGTGGGCTTCCCGATGCTGCTGCCCGCGGTGGCGTGCGAGAACTGCGATCCGGCCGACGCCCAGCAGCGGGCGTTCGCCTACGTGCTCAAGCGGCCCCTGCACCTGGTGGGGTACGTGCTCATCGCGCTGATCGGCCTGGCGCTGGGGTATGTGGTGGTGGCGCTGGTGGCGGCGACGATGATGAACTTCACCGCATCGCTGTTCGGGGCGTTCACGGGCAACTCCGCCATGTCCGGGGCGGGCGGGTTCGGCCTCTTCGATCTCGCCCCGCAGTCGCCGGGCGAGATCCACGAATCGTGGCACAACAGTTGGGCCGCGGCGATGATCTTCTTCTGGCAGCGCGTGGTGATCGATCTCGTCGTCGCCTACGTCATCGCGTACCTGTTCACGGCGTCGACGGCGCTGTACCTGCTCATGCGCCGGGCGTGCGACGGTCAGGACATCGAGGAGATCTGGGTGCCGGGCCTCACGCCGGGCACGCTCGTCCCGCTGCCGCGCCCGCACGTGCAGCCGTCCGCGGGGGGCGCACAGGCATCGGGACCGCCGGGGGCGCGCAAGCCCGACGTGGCCGAACGGGTCATCACCGGCGCGATGCGCACCGCCACCACCGTGCGCTTCGGCAGCGACGACGCGACCGACGAGGAGTCGGGCGGCGAAGAGGCCGATGCCGCCGGGAAGGACGAAGCGGCGCGGCGGGATCCCGACGAAGACCCGCACGCGGATCGCCGCGAGGAGTGACCGATCCGGCCGTTGATGGGCCGCGGCGGGCGCGCGGACAACGGCCCGGCCCGGCGGCGCCGCGGCCCCGACGAGCCGGTGATCGCCTCGACCCCCGGCCATCCCCCCCACGATCTACTTGATCTGGAAGATGGACTGCGTGCGCAGGACGAGTCCGCAGTCGCTGCGGAGGTGATAGGCCTGCACGTGCACCTCGTCGCCGTACCGCTGGCGGTCGATCAGGGAGAGGTTGGGCTTGCCGATCTCGTCGGACCAGACGGACATGAGGCATTCCTCTTCCCGGCCGTGCTCCATCATCTCGTTGTAGGTGCTGAGATAGAGATGGTCGGTGAGGGTTTCCGTCTGCATGGAGGTCATGTAGACGAGCCGTTCGGCAAAGTCGGCCTCGTGATCGCGCTCCCCGGCGCAGGGCAGGGTGATGACGTGCCCGCGTTCGGGAAGGTGCTCGAGTTCTTCGGAGACGATTTCGCTGACGCAGAGGTTCTGGTGTTCGAAGCGGAGGGCGTGTCCGCCGCGGAAGACCCAGGCCTCGAAGTCATATTCTCCGTGCGCGATACGAAATCGCCCATCGATCTGGAAGAACTCAGGATGCAACGCGCCGCGGTACAGGGCCAGGTTGTAGGCCTGCAGGCTGGTGGTTCTCGATGGCAGACTCATGAGCGGTCCTTGGCGACAAAGCCAAATTGAGTCTTTCCCCTCCTCACAGGAAGACGAGCAGCATTGTTGCGGTCCGCTTCCCGAAGGCAATAACAAACTGCGAATTTCCTCCACAATGGAGTTTCAGGTCGGCCGCTGCCGATAATATTCGATTTGTTGGGGTATCCAAGCCCAAAACCACAACAACTGGCAGCTTTTCCACGGACCCGTCCACGCGGTGGAGAAGCTGCCGGTGGGGCGATGAGGCTCGAGCCGCCCATGCCTGCGCCGATGAAGAACCTGAAGCTGCTGAAACGGGTCGAGCCGGCCTCGGCGGGGGCGATTCTCGCCGCCGCCATCCCCTGCGCCGCACCCGAAGAGCTCGTCTCCCTGGCCCGTGCCGCCTGCGAGACGGGGCATCACGCCGCCATCGCGGCCGTCCTGAGGGTGCTCCATCGGCTGGGCGGCGAGGGCCCGGACCAGGCGCTTCGCCACGCCCCCTCCGGCCCGCTTCAGGAGGCCGTCCGGCGCGCCCTGACCCGGCCGGACCGGCAGACGATCGAGAACGCGATCGCCGTGATCGAGAGGCGGGGCGATGCGGGCCTCGCCCACCACCTTGTCGATCTGCTGATGCCGATCGAGGAGCGGGACGACATCCCCCAACGGGCGGCGGAGGCCCTGCTCGCAATCACCGAGGCGACGATCGGCCGCACGGGCCGGAGGATCGCCGATCGCGGGGCGATGGCGAGGCTCGATGACGCCCTCGCGGCCGCCGGCCGCGGGTATCGTGGGCACCGCCGGGATGCGGTGCTGCTGTCGCTGGCGCTCGCCGCCGCGCGACCCGGGCCGGCCGTGCGCCGGTTGCTGGAGGAAGAGGATCATCCCGCGATCCTGGCCCTGCGCGGCGTGGCGGACGATGTTCGCGACCCGCGAGTGAGCGGCAACCTGATCCGCTGGCTGGGAGTCGAGCCGTTGGCCGGTCCGGCGGCCCGGCGCCTGCACCGTCTGGAGGGCCTGGAAAGATGGGGTGAGGCGCTGCGCGACGGTCATCTGCTGCTCTCGCCCCGCCGTCGTCGCCGGCTGTGGCGGGCGGATCGGCCCCTGCAATGCATGCCCTCGCATGCCCAGGCGTCGGCGCTGCCGCCGCGCGCCCAGATCTGGACGCCGGTCCTTGTCGGCGGGCTGGACCTCTCGGCGCATGCGCGTCTCCAGCGTCTGTCGGACATGGTCGCTCTGCCTTCGCCGACCGCGCGGCTGCGGGCGGTGCTCATCCTTCTCGGGCGGCAGGGTGAGCGGGCGATGGAGGGACTGGCCGCGTTCTGCTTCGATCGTGATGCCGCGGTGGCCCGGCTCGCGTCGCAGCGCTTCCTCGCCGGAGAAGCGACGACCGAGCCCGGGCTGATGACGAAGCTGGCCCGCTCCGAACATGCGGCCGTTTCTCGCCGTGCTGCGGCGAACGCGGCTCGATCGAGCGTCGCCGGCTTTTTCCGGCACTGGCGCCGCATGAGCGATACGCAGCGGCGGTCGGCGGCGTGGTGTCTGCTCGCCGCGGGTCGGCCGCGGTTCGTGGCCGGCCTGCGGGCCGTCCTCCGCGAGGCCGACCCGGACGATCGGCTCGAGGCGATCCGCCTCGTCCGGCGCCTGCGTCTGGCCGACGATCTGGTCGGGGAGCTCATCGAGCTGGCGGGGTCTGAATCGGCCCGCGTGGCGTCGGCCGCCGTGGCGGCGCTGCCCGTCGGGCCCGACCGTCGCGGGATCGAGGCCTTGCTGACCGCGCTGCGGCACGAGGATGCACGGGTCCGCGCCAACGCGATCGAACGGCTCGCCCGGCTCGGGCGGTCCGAGAGTCTCGATGTCATCTCGCACCTGAGCGGGTGCGATGAGAACCGCCCGCGCGCGAATGCGATCCGCGCCGTGCTCCGCGGCGATCGGCGGCGGGGAGTGGCCGATCTTCGCCGTATGTTGGCGGATTCGAGGCCGCTGCACCGCGTCAGCGCCGTCTGGGTCGCCCGCGCGGGGAGCGTCATCGAGGTGGCGCCGGAGCTGCATCGGCTGGCCGGGGAGGAGCGCCTGCCGGAGATCCGGACCCGCGCGCAGGCCGCGATGCGCTGGCTGGGGCGGTCGAGGTCGCCGCGGCGGCCGGAGGGAGCGGCGCGATGATGATGATGATCGTCCATGCCACGCGTGCACTGCCCGCGATGACACCGGCCGACCGGGAGTTCCTCGACGGGATCGGTGGTGCCGCGGATGCCCGTTCGGGCCTGAGCGATTCGACGATGTGGGCGATCGCGCTGGCCGGCGCAGGCGCGCTGGTCCTGGCCTGGATCATCGTCGCGGCGATCCGACGCGACCGGGCGCGGCACGGCCCGGCGGTGCGGCTCATCGCACGCGGGCTGGGGCTCCGCGGAACCCAGCTCCGGCTTCTCCGCGAGGTGGCCCGCGCGGCCGGCGTGCGCGAGGTCGGCAGCCTGCTCGTCAGCCGCGGCTGTTTCGACCGGGCGGTTGAGCGTTACGTCGCCCGCCACGGCCGTGCCCCGCAGCTCGCAGCGATCCGGCGGACGATCTTCGACGACTGATCGTGCGCCATCGACTCCTGCCACATGACCGGCTGGGCGAACGCATCAGACCCACCGCGCGCCGAGAGCTCATGTGAGTCCAGCGCACCCGGTGCTGAGGACAGCCCGGCTCGCCGTGGTCCGTGGCTGCGTGGCTTTGTGCCTCCGTCGCTTCGTCGTTGGTCGAGGTCCCCTACACTGCCCCGCTCATGGCGTTTCTCGAAGATCATCTGGGCGAGCTGGCCGCGTTGGGGGCGGCGATGTGCTGGGTGTTCACCTCGCTGTCCTTCGCCGCCGCCGGACGGCGCATCGGCTCCCTGGCCGTCAACTTCATCCGCATCTTCCTCGCCCTCGGGGTGCTGATGTGCATCAACCGGATTCTGTTCGGCCATTTCCTGCCGCCGATCGGCGAGCGGAGCCTGGTCCTGCTCGCCGCGTCGGGGTTCATCGGGCTCGCCATCGGCGATCAGTTTCTGTTCACATCGTTCGTGGACGTGGGGCCGCGGATCGCGATGCTGCTGATGACCGCCGCCCCTCCGGTGGCGGCGCTGCTGGCCTGGCCGCTTCTGGATGAGCCGCTGGGGTGGGTGCCGGTTCTCGGCATCGCCGTCACGCTCATCGGCATCGCGTGGGTGGTGCTCGAGCGGCCCGAGCCCACGCGCGTTCGCCCCGACGTGCAGCGCCATCGCGTGCGCGGCGTGATCTTCGGCGCCCTGGGCGGCGTCTGCCAGGCCGTCGGGCTCATCCTCTCCAAGCTCGGGATGGGGCACATCCCCGGCGCGGACATGGAGCGCATCGATCCCTGGACGGTCACGCTCTATCGCATGCTCTTCGGCGCCGTCGGCGTGAGCGTGCTCGTCGCCATCGCGCGCATGACCCGCGGCGGGAAGCGCGTCGAGGCGTCAATCGAAGTCAGCGCCGAGGCGCCGCGCCTGCCCGATCGCGGCGATCGCCGCAGCGCGGGCACGCTGGCGTTCGCGATGCTGATGGTGTGCGTGGGGGTGACGTTCGGCCCGGTGGTGGGGGTGTGGAACTCGATGGTGGCGGTGGATCGGGCGGAGGCGGGGATCGCCGCCACCCTCATGGCGATGACGCCCGTGTTCATCCTGCCGTTCGCGGTGTGGCTGGAGAAGGAACGGATAAGCTGGCGGGCGGCGATCGGCGCGCTCATCGCCGTGGCCGGAGTCGCCATCCTCGCCCTCGCCAACGGCGGGGGATCGTGAGCGCCGCGGCGCGGCGGATGAACCTGTCGGCTTCCGGCGGTTGGGCTTCGGCGTTCCGGTGTCTTTGACGTGTTGACGTTTCGGCGTTTTGACGTTTCCTACGGGCAGTCTCCCCAGTCGGCGAGGAGCGCGAGGAGGTCGGCGGTGTCCGTGTCGCCGTCGCCGTCCACATCGCCATCGGGCGTGCCCCACGCGCCGAGCAGGAACAACAGATCGGCGGTATCGACATCGCCATCGCCGTCGAAGTCGGCCGGGCATTCGGGCGAGGTGGGGATGCCCCAGATCTCGATGTCGTCGATGTTCCAGCCGGAGTACGCCCACGCCCCGCTGTCGACCCGGTGACCCCAGCGGACGTAGACCGTCGGCTCGCCGTCCGCGAGTTCGGCGATGTCGTAGCTGTGCTGCGACCAGGCGTTCTCGGCGATCTCGCTGTCGCCGTTGCTCCAGATCTCCGTCCAGTTCACGCCGTCGCTTGAAACGTCGACTGTCTGATAGACGAAGGGCTGATAGTCGCAGTTGAGCCAGCGCTGAAAGCGCAGGCTGACGTCGTACAGCATCGAGCAGTCGAAGGCGTTGGAGGTGAGGTGGTAGGGCCCGCCGATGTCGGTCGAGTAATCGCCGTCCAGGTTGATGCCGTATACGTTGGCGCCGGTCGCGCCGCCGGTGGGATCGGGCTCGCCATGCGAGTTTCCGCCGCCGCCGGTGGGCTGTCCGAACGCCCATTCACCTTCCGTCATCCATCCCGGGTTCGAATCGAGATTGACGACATGCACCGGTTCCGGCGTGCCGACGGTCAGGCCGACGAGGCGGGTCGTGTCGCCGTCGTGGTCCGTGTGGTTGATAAACTCGATGACGTCCTCGTAGTACCCGTTGGGGAGGCTTTCGGCCAGATCGTTGACGGAGACGATCACATCGATGCTCTCGCCGGGATCGAGCGTTCCGCCGGTGTTGTCCAGGTCGAGCCAGTCGGCGGTCTTCGAGGCCGACCACGACAGCGGCTCGTCAAGCTGGTTGAGCACGGTGTAGGTCTTGCTCGCGGGGGTGAACGGACCGCCGTTGGGGCCTTCCGGATGGAAGCCGGTGCCCGGGCTGACCGCCATGCCGCTGGCGCTGATGTGCGCATCGTACGTATTGACGATGCCATACCCCAGCACGTATTCGGGATCGTACGTGCCGTACTGGACGTAGTAATCGGCGGTCGAGAACAGCGCCTCGCGCATCAGGCTCGGCGGCCAGTCCGGGTGCGCCTGGATCATGCAGGCCACGGCGCAGGCCACGAGGGGCGTCGAGAGTGACGTGCCGCTCGCGGTGGTCAGGCCCTCGTTGCTGTAGGGATCGACCGTCCAGGTGTCGGCGCCGCGCGCGAGCAGTTCGGGCTTGACGCGGCCGTCGGCGGTGGGGCCGTCGGAACTGAAGCCGACGATGCTGCCCTCGCTGGAGACGGCGCCGCAGGTGATGACTTCGAAGGCATCCGCGGGCGCGATCAGGTGCGAGGTGTTCGGGTTCGAGTCGTGGCCTTCATTGCCCGCGGCGGTGCAGCAGTGCACGCCGGCGTCGGTCGCCGCGTTCACCGCGATCGTGGTCACCGCGGTCTGGCCGTCCAGATCACCCTGCGTATACCAGTCGATGTAGCCGAGAGATGAGGTGGCCATGTCGCCGCCGTTGGCCTCGATGAACTGAAGGCCCGCGACGTAGTAGTCCTCCTCGGCCGGCACTTCCTGGGACGTGTCCTCAGTCTTGCAGAGGATGTATGACGCGTCGAACGAACCGCCGACGAGATAGCCCGGGGCGTAGGACGCCAGGCAGCCGAGAATGAGCGTCCCGTGTCGCGACCAGTCGCTGCCGTCGTGCTCGGGGATCGAGTCGTCATCGACGAAGTCGTATTGAGCGACCACGTCGATCTCGTGTCCCGGCTGGTTGAACGCGTCATGCGTGTAGGTGAAGCCCGTGTCGAGGATGCCGACGATGACGCCCTCGCCGGTGAAGCCGAGGTCGTGCAGGTTGATGAGGTTGATCTGCTGGAGCTGCTCGCTCGAATAGCCGTAGTCGAGCGGGAACGGAGGGCCGAGCGGCGCGCCGGCTCGATCCGCGCCGCGCTTCATGTCCTCGGGCTCGATGCCCGCGGATCGCGCGACCGGCTGGATCTTCCCGACGAACGGCAGCGCTGTGATCGCATCGATCTGCGCCGCGGTCGCCTCGACGCTCACCGCGTTCAGCCACGTGCTCTGGACGCGAAGCGAAGCGCCGCTGTTCACGACGGCGTCAACGTATGCCTCGACGAGGGGCAGGTCGCGCGCGTCGAAGAGCGCCCCGCCGCGTGCCGCGTTGTTGCCGCGCAGCCGTCGTCGCTCGATCGCCCGCTCGTTGTACCCGGCCTCGACGTCCGCGATGGCCCGGTCGTAGTCGCGCTGCGTCTGTACGCCCTTGTCGGCGAAAAACACCCAGGCCCGATAGGGACCCGGCTGCTCGTCGATGAGCGCTGCCATCGCGCTGGTCAGCTTCGCGCTCGCTGCCGCGGCCGCAGTTGGTCGGGTCTCGTCGGCCGGGCGGCCGGCGCCGGCCAGGAGCGGCAGCGCAGCGATCAGCCACACCGGGAGAGCGGTGTTGATCCATCGGCGTCGTCGTGACATCACAAGTCCTCTTTGTATGTAGGGATGATCTTCCTGCACGCGGCCCGGCCCGGATCGCGCCGGGCCGGCCTGCCTCCTGTATCTCCCCCCATTCTACGGCACGGGAGCGGAGCTTCAAGATTTCTTTCGATGTCGCCGTCAACCCGGCGGCGCGGCGCACGCGTCGGGTTCTCGGTCCCGGAAGAGCGGCATTGCATCAGATCGCGATCACTTACGGGCACTCACCCCACGCGCCGAGGAGGACGAGGAGGTCAGCGGTGTCCGTGTCGCCGTCGCCGTCCACATCGCCGTCAGGCGTGCCCCACGCGCCAAGCAGGAACAGGAGGTCGACGGTGTCGACATCGCCATCACCGTCGAAGTCGGCCGGGCAGTCATTCACCTGGAACTCGTAGGCGCCCATGTCGACGACGGGCGGATCGCCCTGACCCGTGTCTTCGGTGTCCGGATCATCGACGAAGCGGGGATTCCAGTCGAGATCAAAGGGGATCGGCTCTTCGGTGTCGTCATCCTCATCGAGATCATGCACATCGGCCGGGACCGCATCGTTATCTGCGGCGTCGATGCAGGGCGAGCCGGCCTGGAGGCGCAGGTCGCCGTAGTCGTCATCGTCGCTGCCGGGCATACCGTCCGGTCCGACATCGGCGGTGCGCACGAAGAGCGGATCGGCGTCGATGTTTCCCTCACCCGCGAACCCCTCCTCGACGTTGCTGTAGGTGACCGTAGCCGCCGGATCGATATCCGGATGGTTGTAGTCCGCGCCGTTGCCCCGGACGATCGCGTCGACGACGGTGCCGCTGCCACTGACGGCATTGAACTGGACGCCGACGTTGCCGCTGAACGCGCAGTTGACCACGAGCGGCGCGCCGCCGTGAATGGCCCCTGCGAGGTAGCCCAGATTGCAGCTGAAGATGCAGTTGGTAATGACGGGATTGCAGCCGCCGGCGTTGTAGATGCCGCCCGCGCGGGTGAAGGCGCCGGTGATTGTGGCAGCGTTGCCGAGGAAAGCGCAGTTCGTGATGAGGGGCGAGCAGTCGGTGTTGTGCATCGCCGCTCCCGTCTCCTCTTCATCGGAGGTGTTGTGGATGAACTGGCAGCCGATGATCTCGACCGTACTGTTATTGTTATAGACGCCGCCGCATTCGCGCGCCCAGTTGTCCGTGAACGTGCAGTCGCGGGCGCTGATCTCGCTTTCCCCTGCATTGAACATCGCGCCACCCTGGCCGAAACGGTCCCACGATCCCGGGGCGAGGTTTCCGATGAATGTACAGCCGCTGAGCTCGGTGATGGCGTTCAAATTGTACATCCCGCCGCCCATTGGCGTTGAATCGCTCGTCACCTCGTTGTTCTCGAACGTGCAGTCGACGACGGTGACGGTGCCCCCCCAGGCGTTGCTCATCCCGCCGCCCGCGTCATCGGCTTCGTTGTCGGTGAAGGTGCAATTCTCGATGGCGGCCGTGGCGTTTTCGTTGTGCATCCCGCCGCCAAAGTAATCGGCGTGGTTGTCGGTGAAGGTGCAATCCTCGATGGTGACCGTGGTGATTCCGTTGTACATCCCGCCGCCGTAGAAGCCCGAGTTGCCCGCGACCGCGCCGCTGAAGGTGCAGCCCGAGATCACGGGGCTGCCGCCGACGTTGTGCATCCCGCCGCCGTTACCCGAGCCGTAGACGCCGTACCAGTTGTCGGTGAATGTGCAGCCGGTGACGGATGGGCTGGAGTTCACGTTGTCCATCCCGCCGCCCGAGTACCAGGCGAGGTTGCCCATGAAGCCGCAGTCGCTGATTGTCGGGGCGCCGCCCCGGTTGGCCATGCCGGCGCCGGTCTTGGCCTCGTTGCTCTTGAAGATGCAGCTTGTGATCTCGACGTTGCTGTCTTGCGCGAAGATCGCGCCCCCCGTGACAGCCCAGTTGCTGGTGAAGTAGCAGTGTGTCACCGTCGGGCTGGCGGCGAGGATGTACAGGCCGCCACCCTGACCGTCCGCGCTCGCGCCGTCGGCCATGCCGTCGACGATCGCAAAACCATCGATGGTCGTGTCGAGTCCTTCGCCACTCACGCAGGTCACGATGTGGCAGTACGCATCGTCGCCGTCGATGATCGACGCTTCCGTCGGATCGAGCGGATCGTCCAGCTCGACGGCGAGATTCACCGCGCGCAGCGTCACCGCCTTGCCCAGCAGGTCGATGGTCTCGTTGTAGGTGCCGGGCGCGACGATGATCTCATCGCCATCGGCGCTGGCGTTGATGGCCTCCTGAATGGTCGGGTAGTCGTCGGGAACGTGAATGAGCTCGGCGCGTGCCGTGGTTCCGACCGGCAGGATCAGTCCGAGGGCCACTGCCGCGGCCACACCGGGCAGTCAGCCTGACTTCTCTGGCGACATGGCTCTGTCCTTCCACCCCCGCTGGTTTGGTGGCCCGCCAGCGCCGTCACGCCCGCTGAGCGACGGGCGCATCGCGGATGGTTTCGTCCAAGTTAGCCGACTCGCCGCGCCGGTCAATGAGGATTCAACGCGTCGGGGGACGAACATCGCCCGGCTCATCGCCGCCGCGGGCGATCCTGTTAGACTCCGGGAAGTCGGCGGGGCCTGACCCGCCCGGAGGATGGACCCAATGACCAGCCCGACCGAGCAGCGGAAGCGCATCGTGCGGCAGCACCTGGAAACGTCACAGCTCATGGGCGTGGATTTCTTGCCCGTGCGGCTCGAGGCGGCCGCCGAATCACCGGCCGCGCCGGCGACAGGCTCCAATCCGGGCGCTCCGTCGCCTGCGGCGGCCCCGGATGCGGCGGCGATTCAGGCCAAAGCCGAGGCGCTGAATCAGCTCAGGGCCGAGCACGATGCCAATTGCCCCCACTGCACGACCGCGACGGGCCACACCCAGACCGTCTTCGGCGAAGGGCATCCCGATGCGAGGCTGATGTTCATCGGCGAGGCGCCGGGGGCGGAGGAGGACCGCACCGGACGGCCGTTCGTGGGGCGGGCGGGGCAGAAGCTCGATGACATGATCCGGGCGATGGGGCTGACGCGGCCGGAGGTGTACATCGGCAACATCCTCAAGAGCCGCCCGCCGGGCAACCGCACGCCGCTGGCCCCCGAGGTGGCCGGCTGCTCGCCCTTCCTCGCCGAGCAGATCCGTATCATCGAGCCGGAGGTGATCGTGGCCCTGGGCGGGCCGGCCGCGAAGTTCCTCCTCCAGACCGAGATCGGCATCACCCGCCTCCGCGGGCGGTGGTCCATCTACGCCGACGGCGAGCGGCGGGTCGACGTAATGCCAACGTATCACCCGGCTTACATCCTCCGGCGCTACACTCGCGAGACCCGCGAGCAGGTCTGGGCCGACCTGCAGGCGGTGATGGATCGCCTCGGCCTGGTGCGGTAGGGGGCTCTCGCGCGGGGCGCGGAGGCCGGCCACCGGGGTCCCGCGGCCTGAAAAAAGTCTGAGAACTTTCCGCAACGGGAGCGGAACCGCCCCCGAGGCGGCCGCGAAGAGATGACGGAGGGGCGAGACCAACGCACCGCTTCATTCCCGACTTCCATTGCCCCCCACATTGTCCCCCCCCACAAGGAGCCCATCCGCTGGAAACAGCGACGGGCTCTTTTCCTTGGGTAAGTCCCTGTCAGAACAGGGGATAGCGAGGATGGCGGCCCCGGCCCCCGGTCAGCGGCCCCCGGTCAGCGGCCCCGGCCCCCGGCTTCCGTTTTTCCGTCTTCACTCGCCCGACCGGGTCACGCGGCGCCCTGGTGCCGGTCCGTGTGCTCGCCGGTGGCCTCGCTGCGTGCAGGCCGCGCCCTCCAGACGGCGCGACGACAGGACCGGCCGGGCGAGTCGGATCTTGTCGCCGAGGGGCGGGGGCTTCGGTCGTTCGGTCATGGCATGCCCGCGCGGTACATCGCCTCGATGCAGCCCTCGAGCTTCACGGGATCGTTCAGATACAGATCGATGCAGTCCTGGACAGACTGGGGCGGGTCGACGGTGCCCGGCTCGCCGCAGGGGCCCCAGCTTCCGAGGAGGATGAGGAGGTCGGCGGTGTTGACGAGGCCGTTGCCATCGAGGTCGCCCGGGCCGCTCGTGCCCCAGTTCCCCAGCAGGATGAGCAGATCCTCGGCGTCGACATCGCAGTCGCCGTCAAGGTCGGCGTAGCAGCGGAACTCGTAGGCGCCCATGTCCACGGGCCCGGTCTCATCATCCCCCATGAGGCGACCCTTCATGTCGCGGTCCGGCGTCGCTTCGCTGAAATCGAGGTCGTCATCGACGTCGAAGACGTCCGCGGGCACGTCATCGGTGTTGCCCGCATCGATGCAGGGCGAGCCGGTGCAGAGGCGAGAGTTCTGCGCGCCGGCGAAGAGGGGATCATCGCCGATGTTGTTGTTCCCGGAAAGCTCATCCAGCCCTTGGATGCACGTATGGGCCACGTCGGCGTCGTCGGGATCGGGGACGTTGCCCGCCGGATCCGAGATCTGAGCCGATTCATCCTGGCCCTCCATGTCCGTATTTCCCCAGAGAATACAGTTGCGCAGCGTGATCTTCGGGTCGGTCGCCGGATCGTCCAGGTAGATGCCTCCCCCGAACGTGGCGGCAGAGTTGTCGACCAGCGTGCAGTTGGTCATCGCCACCTGCCCGTAGCCGTAGCCCATGTAGGCGCCGCCGACGGCATCGGCCATGTTTCCCGTGAAGACAGAGTTCACAACCGGCACCGGGTCCTGTCCGGGGAGGAACGCGATGACGACCATGCCGCAGCCCTGTTCACCGACGTTGTCGCGGAACGTGCAGTCAAGAACGCTTGCCGGCTCGCCTGAATGGTCCTGCTCTACCAGAAGCCCGCCGCCGAGATACTGCGCGTAGTTCCACCGGAACGTGCAGCGGGTCACGGTGGGGCTCGACCAGTACACGTACATTCCCCCGCCCTGGGCGTACGGGCCGGAGATCTGGTCAGCGCTGCCGTCTTCAACGTGGAACCCGCTGAGGATGCTCTCCGGTGTCACGCCACCCTTTGACGTGACCACGTGGTACACCCTCGAGTCCTGCAGCTTCCCCGAGAGGCGGGTGAGGTTCGTCTTGGGATCGCGCTCATCGAGCGCGTCCTCGCCGCCCTGGAATCCGCCGTAGATCTTCACTCTGTTGATCAGCTTGAAGGTCCTGGTCCGGGGATCCGGATCTCCCTCGGGCTCCTCCTCCGATGGCACATAGATACCGTCGGCGACCCAGATAGTGTCCTCGGGGCCGACGGCATTGAGCGCTTCCTGAAGCGTCTTGAACGCCTCAGCCCATTCCGTTCCGTCGCCGCTTTCCTCCACAGCGGCATCAACATACCAGTCCGCTCCGTTCCCAGCGGCCGGGGTTGCCGACAGTCCGGTCATCGTCAGCACAACGACAGCACTGCAAAGCAAGTTCTTTGCATGACACATGTCAATACTCCATTCGGGGCTCGACGCCCCTTTGCAAGCGGCGCGTCCTCGGTTGCGCCTCCCGGAGATGCCATCCACGCATCCCCCGCAAAAAGAAGCGATCAGAAAAGGCCGTATGCTTCTGTCGTCAACTCCCTTCTTTCACGAGCCGCGCTCATCGTGCTCAGGTCCGTTCCTCATCCCCAGTTGGCGAGGAGTTCGAGGAGATCGGCCGTGTTGACGATGCCATCGTCGTTGATGTCCGCCTCGCCGCCGGGATCGCCCCAGTGGGTGAGCAGGATGAGCAGATCGTTCACATCCGTGTCGCAGTCGCAGTCAAGATCGCTGGAGGGGCGTCCGGTCGGCGTGAGCAGGATGGTGATCGACCGCCCCGAGTCGCTCATTCCTATGGCAAGGATCTGCGCTTCGTTGTTGATGGCGTAGGCCAGCTCCAGGTGGACATCGCGGTCAGACACCATGAGATCATTCAGATTGAACATCTCGCCGTTCTGCCAGAGGAAGGCGTGATAAGGAGAATCCTCGAGGTAAAGGTGCCCCACCACCTGGCCGTAGTCGGACACGTCGTAGGCGAAGCTCTCCTCGAAGGGCGGGATGATTCCGATGTCGTGCATCTGCGCGCCGTCCCAGAAGAAGCCGTGGCGGACGAAGCCGGGCGGATCCTCGACCTCGATCTTGCCTGTCCCGCAGACTTCGCCGCAGTTGTTGATGGCCTTGGGCACGGCGGTGTAGCCGCCGGCGATCACGCCAATGTCCTGAACCTCCTCCCCGTCCCAGATGAACCCGCGGGCGTCGTGGATCATCGCCTCGCCCATCCAGCCCGTGACGAGGCCCGCATCATTAATGTCCGCCGCTCGACTCTTGGGCGTCCCGAGGATCGCGCCGAGGGAGATGAGCTGACCGTCGCGCCACAGACATGCCTGGTCGGGCACATCTCCATCTACCGTATTCCCCCAGTAGCCGACGATGGTGTCGTCGGGGCCGATGGCGTTGGCGCTCGTGTAATTGCCTTCCGGTGGAGGGGGGAAGGTGATCGTGTTCTGGCCATCGCAGAAGAAGGCATGGCCTGCGTTGCCGCCTTCTGCGTCCTGGAGCCAGCCCACGGTATGGCCAAGCTCATTCACGCCCGCCGCCTCGGAGCGCGCCGTACCCTCGGGCATGGGCAGGTCGACAGGCGGCCCCGCCCCTTCCCAGATAAAGGCGTGGTTGGGGCCGACCAGGCAGTGCCACTCGCCGGCAATGATCCCGTTGTCGCTCAGGTCCCAGCCGTTCACGTGCGGCCGGCCCCAGAAGCCGCAGATCTCCTCGCCCTCGATGATCGCGGTGACCTCGTACTCGCACTGGCCGAAGCAGGGCGAGGCGATCGCAACTGCCACGACGACGGCCAGACACGCCAGGGTTGCAGATCCGGTTCGCGTTGACGGTCGTTCGTCTTGTCTTTGCTTCATGCTTCCGCCTTCCGCTCTCGTCGCATTCACCGCGACGTAAGACAACCGCGGAGTGTGATCCCGGTGATCATCCACTCCGACGGCCGATAAGAAGAGGCTCTGCGTGGCCTTCACGATGACTTGCGCTGCGGTCCCCGGATGCTCGGGCTGCACCGTCCCTCTGTATCGAGGATGTGCGTGCTGTCCCTTGTGCCCACACACGATGGCGCCCTACCGAAGATTCCCGTGTCGACGGCCATCATATCGCGCGCGAGAGAAATGAAAAGGCCCGCAGAACTTAATCTGAATGACACGCAGGGACCGGGCGGAACGCGCTGCCGAGATCTGAGAACCTGGAGAAGCGGGGGCGTTCGCCGGAATGCGCGGCGCCCGGTGCGCGGCGCGCGGCTCGTGTCCCGGGCGGGCTCGTCATCTGCGGGCCGCGGCGGTCCTTATGTCGACCACGACCAGCTTTTTTCTCCTGTTCGGCTCACATCGGGGGGTGATCGTTCGCCTCAAGGGAAGGAGCGGCAAGGTGTGGGTGTGCGCAGGGCAACGCGGCCTGTGTCTTCCTTCTCATCGGGCCAGCGCGTGGAACGATCGGCCGGACGGGCCGGTTGCCGCCTGCGGGACCAGAATGAGGGACCGACGAGGTGGGGAGAAGATCCCACAGATTCGTGCCCCTCCTCGCCCATCGCTTGCCCCGCCCGCGCCGCCCGCACGGTCTCTCGCGGCGTCCCGGCCGCCCGGCAGATGGCGCGATCCCGGCCGTCCCGATCGGCCAGCGCCGCTTCTCGCCGCTCATCGCCCACGGTTCATCGCTGTTTCTGCTACCGTTGACGGGTCATGATCGCCGTCGTCCAGCGGGTCAGCGAGGCGTCCGTCACGGTCGAGGAGGCCGATCACCGCGAGGCGATCGGTCCGGGGCTCTGCGTGCTGCTGGGCGTCGAGCGGGGGGACGGCGAAGCCGAGGCGGACTGGATGGCGGGCAAGATCGCCCGGCTGCGCATCTTCCGCGACGACGAGGGCAGGATGAACCGGTCGGTGCAGGACATCGGAGGCGCCGTACTCGTGGTCAGCCAGTTCACCCTCGCCGGCGATTGCCGCAAGGGCAACCGCCCCAGCTTCGTGAACGCGGCCGATCCGGCCGAGGGCGAGCGGCTCTACGAGCTGTGCTGCGCCCTCATCGAACGTGGTCACGGGCTTGCCGTCAGGAAGGGCGTCTTCGGCGCGATGATGCAGGTCTCGATCGTCAACGACGGCCCGGTCACCCTCATCGTGCAACGGCCCCCGGGCCCCCGGAATTCGCAGCCGGCGCGCGGAGACCGCGCTTGACGAAGCGCGTGAACGAAAGGTGCACATGGTGGGACTGGATGGGGTCGAACTCGTCATGGAATGGGAGGAGGCGTTCGGCATCGAGATCCCCGACGACGCGGCGAGCCGGGTCCGCACGGTGGGCGAAGTTGTCGATCTGATCCATGCGCAGTTGCGGACGCGCAAGGCGCGTGATGAGTACTGCCGCACGAGTCGCGCGTTTTATGACCTGCGCCGATCGCTCTGCCCGTTGATGGGTTTGCCTCGACGAGCCATCGCGCCGAAGACAAGGCTGAGCGAGATCATCCCGAAGAAGCGCCGGAAGGAGGTTTGGAGAGACCTCGCGCGGGCCGGGTTCAGCGTGCCGCCGTTGTCTCCTCCATACGGCACCGACGGCTGGGCCGGGCTGGTGGTTCTCGTTCTCGCGGTTGCGCTGTGGGCTGTCACGGGAAGCGGCTGGATGTTGTTCAGCGTTGGTCCGCTGGGCGTTCTGGCCTGGCTGGCCACGCGTCCGTTCGCGCAGCGTGTTCCCGTGGAGTGTCCGACAGCCGGCGATCTCGCCTTCCGCATGTCGCCGCGGTACGGTGACGGGGCCGATGCGCCCGGGCGCCTGCCGCGTTCCGAGATCTCACGCCGGGTGAGGATGATCGTGGCCGAGCAGCTCGCGCTTCCGGTCGAGGGGGTCCGGGAGGCATCGCGGTTCGTGGACGACCTGCAACTGGACCGATAGCCGGTCGGAAAAGCGAACCGGCCCGCGTCGTGGCGGGCCGGCAAACGGGCTCTTTCCAGGCGCCTCCGCGTCGCGTGGAGGCGCGGTGTCGATCGCTCGGGATCAGCGTCGGCGACGTCCGAGCAGGCCGGCGAGGCCCAGCAGGGCCAGCGCGCCGGGGGCGGGCACGCCCTCGATCAGGATCGAGGCTTCCCACTGATTCTCCCACTCGCCCGTTCCGTCAACGATGTGGGCGTAGATCCAGTCGGTGCCGTATCCGAACGCACCGCCGGGATTCCGCCACGCGTTGTTGTCGTTGATGATGGGCGCGGGACGATGGAACTCCTGGCCGCCGTCAGCGAAGTTCACGATCGGCGTGAGGCCGATCCAGTAGTTGCCGGCGTCGAGGTTCACGTTCAGGCCGGAGGCCGTGATCTTCCACGTGCTGTCGCCCTGTTCGACGGCGCCCACGGAAACGACGGCGCCGGCCGTCGGATCATCCGCGGCAAGCGGCAGTGTGCCGGGGACCCAGTCGAAGATGTTCAGCCGGGCCTGGCTGAGGAACTGTCCCCAGTTGCCGTTGTTGGACGTGAAGTACACGCTGACCGATTGAATGACCCAGTCCGTGTCCGCCACGACGTCCGTGACCATGTAGCTGGAGTAGGTCGGGAAGTCACCGAACTCCTGGTCAACGAGCGCGTTGGGGTCGGTGCTGTAGTTGCTCTGATCCCAGAGCACGTCGGCGGTTGCGGCAGTGGTGAGCCCGACCACCGCCGCAAGCCCAAGTGTGACCTGTGCTTTCATCTTGATTCCTCCTGGTTCCAAGAGACAGAAAGAGACTCCGTCTGGAGAACAGACCAGACCGGTTCACAGGCGGGGATTCGGCGCCGGCCCCGGCGCCCGGAGCGCGCGGACCGAGCGCCGGTCAGGGGCTCGGGATGTTCGTGTGAGGACATCGGGAGAGCCGCCTCTCATCGCCGTTCGCCGGCGACGGCGCTCTCTCTCTTCGGCCCCCGTCTCTACAGCACATCTAGATTGCCGGATAAGTCGATGTGTGTCAAGGGCCGGGCGACCGGAATCGTGGGGCGAATCGCACCGTCGGCGGCGCGACGGGGGCCGCCGGTCCGGAAGCGGGGGCGCATGGAGGGGAGGCGGCGGCCGGCACCTCCCCCTCATCTTGGGGTGATGGCGGCGTATACATCAAGATATGCGGATGTGTTGCCCGTTGGACGCGCCTCGCCCGCCGCCGACCGCGATCGGGGTGCCATCGGCGGGGCCGGATCGCGCGCCGGTGGAGGGAGGGAAAAAGAACCGGCCCGCGTCGAGGCGGGCCGGTCGTCCTGTGCTTTCTGTCGTTCTCCGCACCAGGCGGACGCGCTGTGGCAGGCAGCGCGGGTCAGCGGCGGCGCCGCTGCACGAGGCCGGCGAGGCCCAGCAGGGCCAGCGCGCCGGGGGTGGGCACGCCCTCGATCAGGATCGAGGCTTCCCACTGATCCTGCCACTCGCCCGTTCCGTCAACGGTGTAGGCGCGGACCCAGTCCGGGCCGAAGCCGAAGCCGCCGCCCGGGTTCCGGAACGCGTTGTTCTCGCCGACGATGGGCGCGGGACGATGGAACTCCTGGCCGCCGGTGGCGAAGTCGACGATCGGCGTGAGGCCGACCCAGTAGTCGCCGGCCGGCAGGTTCAGGTTCAGACCGTCGGCGGTGATCTTCCACGTGGCGTCACCCTGCTCGACGGCGCTCACGGACACCACCGACCCGCCGGTCGGATCGTCGGCGCCGGTGGGCAGCGAGCCGGGGACCCAGTCAAAGACGTTCAGCCGGGCCTGGCTGAGGAACTGTCCCCAGGTGCCGTTGTTCGACGTGAAGTACACGCTGATCGACTCGACGGTCCAGCCGGTGGAGACCACGTCGGTCACCATGTAGCTGGAAAAACTGGGGAAGTCGCCGAACTCCTGGTCGACGAGCGCGTTGGGATCGGTGCTGTAGTTGCTCTGGTCCCAGAGGACGTCGGCGGACGCGGCCGTGGTGAACGCCACGGCGGCGGCCAGCCCGAGTGTGACATGTGCCTTCATATTGGTTCCTCCAAACAATAGAAAAAAAGAGACTCCGAAGTGGAGACAAACGGCTTTGTTCAAATGCGGTCGGGGATCGGCGCGCAGGCGCGGCGCGGCGTCGCGTTGCGTCGGCGTGTGCTGCCGCATTACGGCGTCTGCGGAATCAGCTCAAAGGGTACGGCGTAATCCTTTATCCGCCGTTCGCAGGCGCGGGCGATGACCGCCGGCGAAGGCGCCCTCTCTTCCGCCTTCTCGACGAAGGCTTCAAGACAGTGCGCGACGGGAAGGCGCCTGTCAAGATGCGTTTCGATGGAATCGAGATTAACTTGTCGAATCCGCGCAAAGATTACACGGCGATCTTCATAGCGCCTTTGTCGGTCGGCATCGCGCCGAATGATCAGGCGACCAATGCGTACGGTTCTCCGCTGCGCGATGACCTGAATCCGGAGCGTCGACTCTTCGGTGCGAACCGCGGGCGCGCCGCCGTATGACGGATGGCCCGCGGCGCAGCGCGACGCGAATGCAGGACAAGTTGATGTGCAAAGCATGGACTGGCAAGGCGGCGATCGCGGCGAAACCGGATCGCGCGGTGCGCCATGCACGCCGCGCTGAATGCGGACCGCGCGCTGCATCCGGCGCCGGGGCGCGCGTCCCGCAGGCTTTTCACGGGGCAGATGGGGGGATCGCGTCCGTCGTCGCCGAACGGCCCGGGCGAGTGAGTTGAAGGGGGCGTCCTGGCGGCGCGCCCGCCGGGGGGCGAAAAAGAAACCGACCCGCCTCGCGGCGGGCCGGTCTTCCTGTTCTTTCTGTCTCCATCCGCACCAGGCGGAAGAGCGTTGATCGGCCGGGCCGATCAGCGGCGACGACGACTCACGAGGCCGGCGAGACCGAGCAGCGCCAGAGCGCCAGGCGCGGGCACACCCTCGATGAGGATGGACGCGTCATACTGGTCCTGCCAGTAGCCGAGCACGTAGGCGTAGTTCCAGTCGGTGCCGTAGCCGAACGCACCGCCGGGATTGCGGAAGGCGGTGTTGTCACCGGTGATCGGGGCGGGCAGCTGGAATTCCTGACCGAACGTCGCCAGATCCGCGATCGGGGTCAGGCCGACCCAGTAGTTGCCGGCCGGCAGATCGACGTTCAGACCGCTGGCGGTCATCTGCAGCTCGCTGCCGAGGTCGGTGACGGTGACGTCGACGACGGTGCCGGCGGTGGGGTCATCGCCCGTGAGGGGCAGGGTGCCCGGGACCCAGTCAAAGATGTTCAGACGGGCCTGGGTGACGCCGGTCCACAGACCGCCGTTCTGGTCCGTGAAGAACGTGCTCACCGACTGGATCGTCCAGTCCGTGGACACGACGTCCGTGACCATGTAGCTGGCGTAGCTGGGATAGTCGCCGAACTCCTGGTTGATGAGTCCGACGCCATCCGGGTCGTAGTTGCCCTGATCCCAGAGCACATCTGCTGACGCGGCGGCGGCGAAACCGACGACCGCAGCCAGCCCAAGCGTGGCATGAGCCTTCATATCTGTTCCTCCAAGACAATCTGAAAAGAGAGAGACTCCGTAATGGAGACAAACGACTTCGTCTATCGAGAGACACCGCATCGGCGCGCGGATACAGCGCGGCGGCGCAGGGCGTTCGCGTCCTCCGCCGCATCAAGACCTCTCCAGTCGCACACCGATCGACAGGGCGTGATCTTCCTGTTCGCCGCGCGCCGACGGGATGTGAATCCGTCGGCCGGGGCGGTCCCTCTCCTGTCTTCCGGGGGAAGACCTCACAAGGGTGCGCGCCGAGTTCCCACGTGTCAAGGCGGGACGCGCGTGAAATGACAATTAAGTCTTCACATCCACTTACAGCGCAAGCATCGATCTGGAAAGCGTTTGTCTGAATGATCGGGCGCGCGCGACGATGCGGCGCGCATGACGGACGCCGATACGTCGCGCACCGCGAACAGCGATGAAACATGCAACGCGAAGCGTACCGCACCGTGTCGAGCAGGCACGAAGAAGCGTCCGTCACATGCGCGGATGTATTCGGCGAAAATCGACACGAACGCGCACGAGCGTGCCGGCCGATCGACGATGGTCTTTGGCTTCGCATCGTCGGCGATGCGATCGTGTGGGGCGCCGGCGCGAGGCCGGGCTCGTTGATGGGCAGCGCGTCGATCGGCGACGCGGCCGGGGTGATTGTCGTGGCGCGCCGCCCTCGGCGCGGCGGGGCGGAGGGGGCGGCGGCAGTGACTCGCCGGCGCCGAGCGGAGAGCCTCACCGGGCAAAAAAGGAAACCGGCCCGCCGCGCGGCGGGCCGGAAACCGGTTTCTTTCTGTCGGCATCCGCACAGCGCGGATGCGAGATGCTGATCCGGGATCAGCGGCGACGACGGCTCACGAGGCCGGC
>JAXHTH010000114.1:0-15401 GCA_034211115.1 Planctomycetota bacterium
CCGCCTCGACCGCGGCGAAATAGGCCGATCTTTGAGGCGATCACGGGCGCGGCGTATCCTGAGGCGTCAATCGCCCCGCGCCCGCTGCGGCGGGCTCATCGGGCCAGAGGATGTTCCATGCGCACCACACTTCATCGCGTGTCAGGCACTCTCGCGGCTGCTCTCCTTCTCGCGGCGCTTCTGCCCGGCCTGGCGGGCTGCTCGACCATCGAGCGGGCCAAGCCCCGACCCAAGTCGGCCCGGGTGGATCGCTCGTTCCAGATCGATGCCCCGCGGATCATGGCCGGCACGATCGCCTCCCAGACGATCATCCTCGGCTACCAGCCGGTGGTGGTGCGCGGCTACGGGCTGGTGGTGGGTCTGGACGACACCGGATCGCGGGACATCCCCCCCGCCCTCCGCGCCCACATGCTCACCGAAATGGCCCGGCATGGCATCGGAAAGCAATCGGCCGGGCTGGGGCATCTCAACCCCGAACGGATGCTCGACTCGCCCCGCACGGCGGTGGTCATCGTCGAGGCGGTCGTCCCCCCCGGCGCCGTCGGGCGTCGGGTCCGGCAGGACGCGGCCCTCGAAGGGACGAGATTCGACGTGCGGGTCTACGCCGATCCCCGCACGGGCACCACGAGCCTCGAGGGCGGGCGGCTGTATACCGCCCCCTTGCGGCCGGTGCGGCCCGGGCAGATCTTCCCTCCCCTCGGCTCGCGCCAGGCGGCGCCGCTGGCCGAGGCCGGCGGGCCCATCTTCATCAACCCCTTCGCCGAGCCCGGGGCCGTCGAGCGCGATGCGATCAACCGCACCGTCGGCCGCGTCCTCCAGGGCGGTGAGGTCCTGAAAGACATGCCCATCAAGCTCCGCCTCGCCACTCCAAGCCACGTGCGGGCGGAGATCATCCAGAACGCGATCAACGCCCGCTTCCCCCGGGAGCCGGGGCAGCGCGATCCCACCGCGCGGGGCGAAAGCGATGAGTCGATCCGCGTCAACGTCCCCCCCTCCTTCCGCGACCGGACCGATGAGTTCGTCGAGCTGCTGCGGCACACCACCATCCGCCAGTCGGGTGTCGAGGGTAACGCGAACAACGTCAAGCGGCTGCTGCTCAACGATCCGAGCTACGCCTACGACGCGGCCTGGCGCTGGCATGCCCTGGGCCCGCGCGCGTTGCCCATGATCCGCGACCTGTACGAACATCCGCAGGAAGCGCCGCGCACGGCCGCCCTGCGGGCCGGGGCGAAGCTCGAGGATCCCCTCGTCGTCAGGCATCTGGTCGACATGACGAAGAGCGACTCGGCCGAGGGCCGACGCCAGGCCGTCTCGCTCCTGCGCGACATGCAGCTCGATCCCCGCATCGACACCGCCCTCCGCGGCCTGCTCAACGATGACGATGTCGACGTGCGCCTCGCAGCCTACGAAGCGCTCGTCGAACGCGCCGACCCGTTCATCGACCGCCACGACGTCGATGACAAGTTCGTGCTGGACGTGATCGATTCCGAATCGCCGCTGATCTACATCACGCAGGTGGGTCGGCCGCGGGTGGCGGTGTTCGGCCGGGACCTGTCCCTCGATCGGCCCCTGCTCGTCGATGCCTGGTCGGGGCGCTTCATCGTGAAGGCCGAGGAAGATGAGGAGCAGGTCGAGGTCTACTACCGGCCCGAAACGGGCGGCGAACGGCTCATCCAGGAGACTGATCCGCGGCTGGAGGGGTTCATCCAGTTCCTCGGCCACGAGACGACGATCGAGCAGCCCGACCCGGGCCTGGGGCTGAGCTACGGCGAAACGGTCGGCGCCCTCTATCGCATCTGGCGCGACGACGGCATCGAGGCGGACTTCAAGGCCGAGCAGGATCGCGTCCTCGCCGCCATCATCCGTCAGCAGCAACAGCAGACCACGCTCGAGGAGCGACCCGAGTTCGGCGATCCCGATTACGACTACCTCCAGCCGGAAGGCCCGCCAATCGAGACCGGCGAGGAGACGGCCAGCGATCTGGATCGACTCGCCCCGCCCCCGGAGGTGGGGGGCGAGTAGGGGTTGTTGGTTGTTGGTGATGGGTTGTTGGTTGTCGGTGGGTCGTGATCGGCGCACGGGCGCGGCTTGCCGCGTAGCAGGCAACGGCCAGCGCGGCACAGCCGCGGCGCTTCCTCGGCCCCCGGAACCACTCATCACTCATCACTTCCCTCCCCCTCACGCTCATCGCCCATCGCTCATCGCTCATCGCTCTCCCCCGTTTTCATGCCCTCCACGCGGGGCGGTCGATATTTCCTGCCTGAGGCTCCCTCGTGCTCCCTCTTCGATCGCGGCCGGCACCGCGATATCATGGGGAGACGAGGCGATTTGTTCACGAGGGAGCCGACCCATCACGACGCCAGGGCGACAACGCCGGCAGGACCATCCCTTCCACGGACGGAAGACCGGCACGACAGGAGGTCAGGGCCGAATGCGGCTTGCGAAAATCACCCTCGCGGGGTTCAAATCCTTCGCCGATCCCACCGAGCTGCGCTTCGACATGCCCATCAGCGGCATCGTGGGCCCCAACGGGTGCGGTAAATCGAATGTCGTCGATGCGATCAAGTGGGTCCTGGGCGAGCGGTCGGCCAAGAGCCTTCGCGGCGACGCCATGCTGGATGTCATCTTCGCCGGCTCGGCCGGCCGCAAGCCGGTCGGGGCCGCTTCCGTCACCCTCGGCTTCGAGAACCCCGTCGTCCGGCCCGACTCCGGCGAACCGACCCAGCGGCGATTCCTCGGCGTCGACACGCCGGAGGTCGATGTCACCCGCCGCCTGTACCGTGACGGTCGCAGCGAGTATCTCATCAACGGCCAGAAGTGCCGGCTCAAGGACATCAAAGAACTGTTCATGGACACGGGCATCGGCACCCACGCCTACTCGATCATCGAGCAGGGCCGGGTCGATGCCATGCTCACCGCCAACGCGGTCGAGCGGAGGGCGATCTTCGAGGAGGCCGCGGGCATCGCCAAGTTCAAGGCCCGCAAGATCGAGGCCGCCCGCAAGCTCGAGAAGTCCGAGGTCAACCTCGTCCGCGTCCGCGAGCAGCTTGCCAGCACCGAACGCCGGTTGCGCATCGTCCGGCGCCAGGCGGCGAAGGCACGCCGGTTCCGCGAGCTGGATGTTCGCGATCGCGAGCTGCGCACCGAGGTCGCGCTCGACCAGTATCACGAACTGCACGAGCGGCTTTCCGGGCTCACCAGTCGACTGACAGACCTCGAACGCCAGCGCCGGGAGTTCGTCGAGCAACTCACCGAGCTGGAGGATGAGAAGCAGTCGGCCGAGCTGGCCAAGCACGAACTGGAGACCACGCAGCGCGAGCTCGAGCAGCGCCGGCTGGAACTCGTCGCCTCGCGCAAGCACGCCGAACAGCGCCGCGACATGACGCAGCGCAACCTCGGCGAGACCGAGGAGCACGTTGCCGATGATCGGGAACGCCTGGAGGAACTGAAGGAGCGCGACACGTCGCTGCACGAGCAGATCACCGAACTCGAGCAGGCCATCGCCCGCGCCGCGGGCGAGGTCGCCGAGGCCGAGCGGCTCGTGAACGAGATCGGCGAAGCGCGGGCACGCGAGCAGCAGGCGGTCGTCGAAGCCCGCGCGCGCTTCCACCAGCAGCGCGAGGCGGTCGATCGCGCCGAGCAGCAGCGGGCGCAGATGGCGGCCCGGATCGAGTCGATGGCCGGTCGGGGCAAGGGGCTGACCGAGCAGATGGACCGCCTCGCCGGCCGAGCAGAGAAGCTGGAGGTCGAGTCGCGCGAGTGCGATGAGTCGATCGCCGCCGCCGAGTCGGATCGCGCCGCCGCCCAGCAGGAGGTGGACGAGATCGAGGCGACGCTGACCGAGCACGATCGCGCCGCCGCCGCCCTGGGCGAGAGACAGGCCGAGTTGACGGAAACGCTCGCCGACGCCCGCCACGAGCGGGCCGCTCTCGAGTCGCGCCTCCACCTGCTGGAAGAGATGCACGAAGCGCGCGAGGGGCTGGGCGATGCCGTCAAAACGGTCCTCGATCAGGGCGAGCGGTTCCCCGGCGTGCGCGGCCTGCTGGGCGACGTCATCGACACGGCGCGCAAGCACGCCCCGATCGTCGAGGCCGCCCTCGGCGGAGATCTGCAACTTCTCCTGGTGGATGATGCGCAGACGGCGCGGCGGCTGGAGGCGGAGGCGGGCGAGCTGGCCGGGCGCGTCGCGTTCCTCCCGCTCGAGGACGATTCCGCGGAGGCCGCAGACACCCGGCAGGCCGTCGAAGAAGCGCCGGGATGGGTCACCCCCCTGCTGTCGCTGATGCGCATCGAGCCGCACGCGCAGGCCGCCGTCGCGCGCCTGCTGGCAAAGACGGTGCTCGTGTGGGACCTGCAGGCGGCGTTGATGCTCGCGGCCGGACCGCTGCGCGGCTGGCGCTTCGTCACCCACGCCGGCGTCGTCGTCCATCCGGACGGGCGGATCATCATGGGCCAGCCGACGGCGGCAACCGCCGGGGCGGGTTGGCTCTCCCGCCGCCTGGAGTTGAGCGATCTGCGCAACCGCATCCTCGCCATCGACGGCCGGATCGTGGCCCTCGGCGCGCAGCTCAACGCGCTGTCTTCCGAGTCGGCGCAGCGTCAGCAGCAGCTTGATGCCGCGGCCGAGCAGCTTCACGAAGCGCGCCACGCCGTTGTCGAGGCGCAGTATCAGGCCCAGCGACTGGGCAACGACGCCCAGCGCATCGCGCGCGAGCTGTCGGCAATCGCCTCCGAGCGCGATGAGCTTCAGCAGCGGCTGGATGATCTGCATCGCGAAGAGAACGAGTTGCGCGGGGAACTGGCCGAGCTGGACCGCTCAATCGACGGTCAGGCGGCGGAAGCCGAGACGGCCGAGCGCGAGCTTCAGCAGGCACGCGCCGACGCGGAAGCGGGCCAGGAGCGGCTCACCATGGCCAAGCTTCGCCTCGGCGAGGCGGGCAACACGCTCGAGGCCGCCCGACGCGAACGAAGGCACACCCAGCTCACCCGCGAAGAGAACCGGCGGCAGAAGGACATGTGCACGCAGCAACTGCACCGCCGGCTGTCGCAGATCGACCAGTACGAGGCGGTGATCGAGGACGCCGGCGAGGAGATCGCCCGCTGCGACGAGGCGATGATCGATCTCGCCCGGACGACGGACGAGCTCGCCGACAGGCTCGACGAAGCCGCCCGCCGCGTTCAGGAGACCGCCGGGCGGCTCGAGGCGGCGCGCCAGCAGGCTGGCCGGCTCGATCGCGATTACAACGCCGTCGAGCTCAGCCGCCGCGAGATCGAGATCAAGCGCGAGGCGCTGGAGGAGCGCACGCTCACTGACCTGGAACTCGATCTCCCGCAGGCCTGGGTGCCGTACCGCGCCCAGCGCGAGGAGGAAGATTTCCAGGCCATCGACCGGGAGGCGGCGGAAACGGAGATCGACGCCCTGCGCGAGGCGATCCGAAAGCTGGGAAACGTCAACCTCGATGCGATCGACGAGGAAACGGAGTTGGAGGAGCGCAACGAGGATCTCATCCGGCAGGTTGAGGACATCGACACCGCCGTCAAACAGCTTCAGACGCTCATCGAGGAACTCGATCGCACGAGCCGGGAACGGTTCGAGGCGACGTTCAACGCCATTCGCGAGCACTTCGCGAGCCCGGACGGGATGTTCCGCAAGCTGTTCGGGGGAGGCAGCGCCGATCTCATGCTTCTGCCGGACGAGGAAGGCCGCATCGACTGGCTCGAGTCGGGCATCGAGGTGCGGGCCAAGCCGCCGGGCAAGGAGCCGCGGGTCATCAGCCAGCTCTCCGGCGGGGAGAAGTCGCTCACCGCCGTCGCCCTGCTCATGGCCATCTTCAAGTCCAAGCCCTCGCCCTTCTGCATTCTCGACGAGGTCGACGCCGCCCTGGACGATGCGAACGTCAACCGCTTCTGCCAGATGCTCAGACCGTTCCTCGGCCAGAGCCACTTCATCATCATCACGCATCACAAGCGGACGATGCAGGCGTGCGATCAGCTCTACGGCATCACGATGCAGGAGCGCGGGGTATCCAAGCGGGTGTCGGTGCGCGTCGAGGATGTCGCCGCCGACGGGCGGATCTCCCGGCACGCCCTCGATCGCGCGGAGGAGGCGCCGGCGGCGCAACCACGGCCCGCGCCGGCTGACGAGACGACGCCTCAACCCGCCGGCAACGGCGAGGCCGAACCCGAGACGCCCGTCGTCGAGACCGCGTCCACCGAGAATCTCCGCCGACAGCTCGAGCGCGTCTGGGAATAGGCCGAACGCTGAAACGGCGCCGGCGACGGCCACGGCGCCCGCCGCGACCGGCCGCATCATCGCACGACGAAACGCGGAGGACTTCTCGCATGAGCGCACCCGCCGCATCTTCCTCGCGCGTCGCGGAGGAGCGCCGACTGGCTGATCTTCGGAAGGCGGTCCGCGCGCAGCCGAACGATGCCAACGCGCACTATCAGCTTGCCGAGACGCTTCGCGGGCTGGGCGAGCTGGACGAGGCGATCACGCACTACCGCGCTCTGACGGATCTGCAGCCGGAGATTGCGGGGATCTGGTGCAACCTCGGAGCGACCCTCCGCGCCGCGGGACGCGCCGGCGAGTCCCTTGACGCGCTGCAGCAGGCGCGGGCGCTGGATCCCACGCTGATCCAGGCGCATACCAACCTCGTCGCCGCCTTCGTCGAGATGAACGATGCGCCTCGCGCGCTGGACGCGGCGCGGCGGGCGATCGAGGCCGAGCCGGATCACCCGCTCGTGCAATGGTCGGTCGCCGGCGCGTTCCGGCTGGCGGGCGAACTGGAGACGGCGGCGGGTCATCTTCGCGCCGCCGTCCGCCTCGATCCGGCCTCTCCGCTCCTGCGGTGCGAACTGGGTGACCTGCTCAGACGGCTGGAGCGATCCGACGAGGCCGACGCCGCCTACGGGCAGGCGCTGCGGCTCGATCCTCATTCCGTGGACGCGCTGATCGGCCGGATGAAGGGCCGTTCCCAGACCGGACGAAGCGCGGAGGCGCGGGAGATGGCGCGCGGCATCGCACAGCGCTTCCCGATGGACGCGGCCGCCGTCCACGCCGCGGCGGAGGAGTACCTCAATCACAACCTCACGGCCGAGGCCGCGGCGCTGATCCAGCCGCGCCTGAACGGGCCGGGCCTTGAGCCGGGTGAACGAAGAGCGCTGCTGTTCGCGCTCTGCGAAGCGCTGGATCAACTCGGGCGTTACGAGGACGCGTGGGCCGCGGCCGCGGAGGCGAATCGACTGAAACGCGTGCGTCTCGATCGCGCGGCGCTGGAACGTCAGGTCGACGCCGTCATCGCGGCCTTCGACGCCGACTCGATCGAGGGTCGGCCGCGCGCGGAGGCCGGACCCGTGCGCCCCCTGTTCATCGTGGGCATGCCGCGCTCCGGTACCAGCCTTCTCGAGCAGATCCTCGCCTCGCACCCGCAGGTGACCGGCGGGGGCGAAATGAACCTGATGTCGCGCGTCGTCGGGCGCGTCGAGACGATCGCGGGCGCCGCCGAGCCCTACCCGGCCTGTGTGAAGCGACTGTGCGCGGAGGGGCGCACGAGGCTGGCGGCGTTCGCCGCCGCCGAGCTCGGGAAGGTCGCCCATGGAAACGTCTGCGTGACGGAAAAGACGCCCGACACGTTCCGTTATCTGGGGTTCGTCGAGCAGCTCTTCCCGAACGCACGCGTCATCTTCTGCCTCCGCGATCCCCGGGATGTCGGTCTCTCCTGCTTCTTCCACGATTTCACGGGTGATCATCCCTGGGCCTACGACCTCGCGGATCTCGGCCGGTACTGCCGGGAGTATGAACGGCTGGTCGCGCACTGGCGGGCGACGCTTGGTCTGCCGATGATGGATGTGCGTTACGAGGATCTCGTCGAGAACCAGGCGCCGGTGACGCGGCACCTGCTGGAGTTCTGCGGGCTGCCGTGGGATGCGCGCTGCCTGGCGTTCCACGAGAATCGCCGCCCCGTGCACACCGCCAGCGCCGGGCAGGTGCGCCGGCGTCTCTACGGCTCATCGATCGGCCGCTATCGCAGGTACGAAGCGCACCTGGGCCCGCTTCTTCGGGCGTTGGAATCGCCGGCGGCGAAGGCGGTGACCGGCGACGGCGCGAACGCCACTCGAGACAGCCGCTGAACCGCCCGGGGGCGGGGCGAACATTCACGCTCGGTCCGCAATCGGCCGATATGACAGCGCGGCGGCCGGCGATCGCCGCCCGCGCCTCCTCCCGCCTTCCCTCCATACATGGAACCAAACATGAGCACGTCGAAGCCGCCATTGATGCGCGCCGTCGAGAAGCACCGGGCCGGCCGGTTCGACGAGGCGGAACGCATCTATCGCCGTCTGCTTCAGCGCGAGCCGACGAACGGCGAGGTGCTCAAGCTGCTCGGCGCCCTGTGCGGGGCGACCGGGCGACCGGACCCGGCGCTTCATTTCCTCGGCAAGGCGGCGCAGGCGATGCCCGACGATCCCGGGCCGCCCTACAACCGCGGCAACGTGCTTCGACAACAGGGACGGCTCGAGGACGCGCTGAGCGAATACGAAACCGCCACCCGACTGGCGCCCCATCATGCCTCGGCGCAGCTCAATCGCGGCGTGACCTGCCTGGAGCTCGGGCGCAGGGAAGAAGCGATCGGCGCCCTGCGCCGCGCCGTCGACGCCGACCCGGCTCATCTCGGCGCGCGGTATCAGCTCGCCGTGCTCCTGCTGGAGCGCGACGAATGCGACGAGGCGGCGGAACATCTGCGCTTCGTCGCCGGCATCGATTCCGACAACGCCGAAGTGCATCTCAATCTCGGACTCGCCCTGCACGGCGCGGGCCGGCTCGAGCAGGCCGCGGAGGCATTCGAGACCGCGACGCGCCTCGACGGCGATCGCGCCGACGCCTGGTGCAACCTCGGCGGAACGCTCCGCACGCTCGGGCGCTCCGCAGCCTCGATCGTGGCCCTGCAGCGCGCGTTGCAGCTTGACGACACGACGCTGGCCGCACATACGAACCTCGCCCTGGCGCATCTGGACCGGAGAGAGGCGCAGAACGCGCTGAACGCAAGCCGGACCGCGCTGACGGTCAAGCCCGATCACGCGCCGGCGCTGCGGACGGCGGCGGCCGCCCTCGCCCTCGCCGGTGAATTCGAGGCGGCCGAGGAGGAGCTCCGCCGCGTCATCGAACTCGAGCCGGATTCGTCGGACGCGGCCGTCGAGCTCGGCGACGTGCTCTGCCGACTCGACCGCTTCGACGAGGCGGAGGCCGCCTACCGACGCGCCGAGGCACTCGATGCGGACGGCGTCGACGCCCGTATCGGGCGGGTCATGGTCCGGCGGCACCGGGGGGAGACGGAGAAGGCCGTCGCGCTGGCCGAGGCGACGCTGAACGACCATCCCGATCGATTCGCCGCCGTTATCATCGCGGCGGAACTGTACCTGTCGCAGGGCCGCTCCCGGGAGGCGATCCAGTTGCTCGGGCCCCTTGCGGAACGGAGCGACCTCACCGCCGCCCAGCGGCGCCGGCTGCACTTCCGGCTCGGCGCCGCCCTCGACGGGCTGGGCGAGTTTGACGCGGCGTGGGAGGCGTACACCCGCGCCAACGACCTCACCGCCCAGTCATTCGACCGCGAGGCCCTGGCCCGCCGCGTCGAGGCGATCACGAACGCCTTCCGCCCGGCCGAGCTGGAGCGCCTGCCGCGCGCCGAGCCGGCCCGTCCGGCGCCGATCTTCATCGTCGGCATGCCGCGGAGCGGGACCACGCTCGTCGAGCAGATCCTCTCCTGCCACGAGCAGATCGTCGGCGGCGGGGAGTTGTACACCGGCGGGCGGACCGCGGCCCGGATCGCCGATGAGCACGCTCAGACGTCCGCGTATCCGGCCTGCCTCGCCGCCCTCGATGCCCGGCAGATCCGCGCCCTCGCCGACTCGGCCCGCGCGGAACTGGCCCGCATCGCCGGCGATCGGCCGATCATCACCGACAAATCCCCGCAGAACCTGCACTTTCTCGGGATGCTGGAACTGCTCTTCCCCGAGGCGCGGGTGATCGTCTGCCAACGCGATCCGCGCGACACGTGCCTGTCCTGCTGGTTCTGTGACTTCGCCGGCGCGCACCCCTACGCCTATGACCTGGAGGATCTCGGCTACACCTACCGAATGCACGAGCGTCTGATCGAGCACTGGCGGGGCGTGCTGAGCCTGCCGACGATGACGATTCAGTACGAGCAGCTCGTGGACGATCAGCCGCGGCTGACGCGCCAGCTCCTGGAGTTCTGCGACCTGCCCTGGAGCGAGGCCTGCCTCGAGTTCCACCGCAACCCGCGGGCGGTGCACACCGCCAGCGCCGAGCAGGTCCGCCGGCCGATCTACCGTTCATCGATCGGCCGGTATCGGCATTACGAGCGGCATCTGGCGCCGCTGTTCGAGGCGCTGGAAGGTGAGCTCAGCCCGGCGCAGCCGGCTGTCCTCGGCACTACCCCTCGAGCGTGAAGCCGATCTTCATCGTCACCTGCCAGTGGGCGACGCGGCCGTCTTCAATGTGCCCGCGGGTCTCGACGATTTCAAACCAGCGCATGTTCCGGACGGTCTGGGACGCGCGGGCGAGGGCGTTCTGTACCGCCTCCTCGATGCTGTTGGGCGAGGAGCCGGTGATCTCGATCTTCTTGTAGATGTGATCGGGCATGTCAGGCCTCTTTCGATTTGGAGTTCCGCCAGTATACCGACCCGCGCCGACGGTGACGACGCGGGAAGCTCGGCGCCCCCCCCGACCTTCGCCTCCGGCCGCGGCCCCGGCCGAGGCCGGCCGCCTGTTCCAGGGCAATGCGCGCCGGTGGAACGGGCCGACCTGCGACCTCAATCTCGGATCGCCGCCGGGGAACAAAAGGACGATGCGCCGCACGCGTGCGGCGCATCATCATGTGAGGGATCGGGTTGACAAGCAACCCGGCGGATCGGCCCTGTCGCCGGGACCGGCCCGGGCGCGCCCGGCCGCCGATCGGGGCAACACGGCCGATCCGCACCAGGCGGAGCGTCGGCCGGTCAACCGATCACGCACCGTCCTCTTCGAGGAAGTTGTCGTCGTCGCGTCGCTCCGAGTCGCCGCGCGCATCGCGGTTGAACTGCTCGACGAGGCGGCGCAGGTAGGCGTTCTCGCGCCGCGTCGCCTCCAGATCGAACACGAGGTACTTCACGCTCAGGCGCAGATAATCCAGGGACTCCTGGAGCTCGGTGACGGAAGCCTTGATCCGCTCGCGGCGATCGCGCGTCTCCTGGGCGAGCTCCTCCAGCCGGCCGCGCTGTTCGTGGGGAAGCTCCCGGATCTTCTCGAGGAGCTCGTTGAACTTGTTCTGGAACGTCTGTTCATCCATCGTCTTTCTTCCTTCTCCCGAGTCCTTGGGGGGCCGAGCCGCTTCGGCACCATCCCCGGAGGAACAACGATCGCGCCACGATCGCGTGCCAACCGGGCCCGGGGGGCCGGAACCGCGGCCGTCGGTTCAGGAAAGGCGATGTTTCCGGACGGGGGGCGATCCGGCGGCGAACCAGTCGCGCCGGATGTTGCCTGAGCACCACACGCCGCGGTGCGTCAACGCACGGCCATGAGGCGGCGCACCGCCCTCTCCGCATCGGGCGGCGCCTGGGCGAGCAGATGCTCGAGGAGCCTGGAATCGAAGGCGGCTTCCTGGAGCAGCCGCCCGAGCTGGGCGTCGCGCTCGACGGCCCATCGATCGAAGTACTGCTCGAGCTCGTGACGATTGAATCGCGTCAATGGATCGTCTAGGCCGCTCTGGGCGACGGCCCAGTCGATGAGGCCGCGGCCGGAACGATCGAAGCGATACAGGTTGAGCACGAAGCCGAGGCGGCGGGCGACGGAGGCGAAGGGGTCGCGCGCCTCGGCGGGAAGAGCGATCATCGTCTCCTCGATCTTCCGCCGCGCCAGCGGACCCAGCCACTCGGAGGAGGAGACCTTGTCCCACTCCGCCAGCGGGGTGGCCTGATCATCGTCCCCCACGGTCGCCGTCTCCTCGGCCACGTGTTTCAGCGGCGCTTCGCCGGTCACCAGTTTCTTCACGCCCACGCCCGAGAAGCGCACGGACAGGCGTTGCGCGACGCGCCCGTTGAGACTGACCTCCTCGGCGCGCAAGACGGAGCCGATCCCCCACTCGGGCCGCTCGGTATGGCGAACACGATCGCCGAACTCGAACCGCTCGCTTGACATCGTTTCCTCCACGTGCCGGCCATCAGCGCGCCGGCCGCAGCGGGAAAGCGCTGACGTGAGGCAGGGGTTCACTTCAAACGGGCCGCCAGCACCCATGCAGGCGCAACAGGCCGTATCCCGGGGCCCGGGCCCTTCAGCATCATCGGCGACGGGGAAGCGCACAGGCTCCCACCCGCGGGCGAGACGGAGGCGTGAGAACGCGGCCGGGAGGCCGCCCCGGCCTCGCCGCGTCTGATTATAGCGACCTTCCCCGCCCGGCGACAGGCCCGGGCGAAACGGTCGCTTCTTGCCGCGCGGCGCCGGATGCGCCAGACTGTTGCGATGAGCACGCTCACCGTGGCCTTCCTCGGCGACATCTTCGCCGCCCCCGGACGCAAAGTCGTCCAGCAGCAGCTTCCCGCCCTGCGGGCGGATCATGATCCGGATCTGGTGATCGCCAACGCCGAGAACGCCGCCCGCGGCTCGGGGCTCTCCCCCAGCCTGTACCAGAAGCTTCGCGGCTACGGGATCGACGCGATGACCCTCGGCGATCACGTGTATCGCGAGGCTCGGATCACCGAGATCCTCCAGCGATCCGACGAGCCGATCGCGCGGCCGGCGAACCTGCCCGCCGGCGCGGTGGGCCGGGAGCTGATCCGGCTCCTCCCCCCCAACACCGGCGGCAAGAGCCTCTTCGTCATCACCGTGCTGGGACGCATCTTCATCAATCTCCCGGCCGACGATCCATTCGCGACGGTGGATCGACTTCTGTCCCGGCTTCCCGAATCGAACCCGCTGGTGCTGGTGGAGGCGCACATGGAGGCGACGAGTGAGAAGGCGGCGCTGGCCCATCACCTGGACGGGCGCGTGGCCGCGGTGCTCGGTACGCACACCCACGTGCCCACCGCCGATGCGCGGATCCTGCCCGGGGGGACGGCCTTCATCACCGACGTGGGGATGTGTGGTCCCTATAACTCCATCATCGGCAGGGAGAAACGATCGGTGCTCCGTCACATGACCACGGCGATGCACGCCCCGTTCGGGATCGGCGAGGGGGAGGAGGCGATGTGCGGCGTCGTCCTGGAGCTTCGATCGGACTCGGGCCGCGCCGCTCGCATCGAGCGGATTGAGTACAAGGCCGACCGAGCCCGGCCCCCCTTCGCCGACGAGCCCGTCCGCTAATACGCCGCGCCGGCCGCGTTCGAGGGCGCCGCCCCTCGCCACTCCCTCCAACGGGCGGGCGAGCGGGCCGCCCCGACCGACTCCGGAGCCGCGGAAACGCCAATTTAAGGGTTTTTACCAAGTTGCTTGCTTCACGCGGCGGAGGCGTCAGTATACTGGAAGGGAGTGGTGGATCTGGAAGGGATGACGGATGTGTCCCTCGCGTGCGACCGCTTCTGCCGAACCGGTCAATCGGTCGGGGGATTGGAAGCAGATGGTGAGAAGAAGAGAGAGGAGGTCGTCAAGAAAGATGCCGTGAACCCCCGGGCGCGGTAAGCCAATCGGTCGGTGTGCGGCACCACGCGCACGCGCGGCGGCGGAGGAACGCCGACGCGATGCGATGACGACCAAGCTTCGCAGAAAGCAAGTCTTCTCCAAACCATTCTGCACGAGGATGCGCGGGCCGAACGGACCCCCGCTCGGTTTTGTTGCATCCAAGGCTGAGGTCCAAGACCCCAGGCGCTGCGCCGAGGGTCTGCGAGAAGAAAGAGGAAGCAGGGCGAGAGGACATGGAACGCGCGTCGAAGGAGGCTCAACGCCGAACATCTCCGGCCATGGATCGGCAGGATCAGGAGCGACCCGCCCTGGCCGCGTCCGAACCGTTCGACGAGCTCGTCAGGCGAGCGGCGCGATCTGACTGCACGATTCTCATCACCGGTGAAACCGGCGTCGGAAAAGGCCATCTGGCCAAGGCGCTGCACCGGAACAGCCCCCGCTGCGAGGGGCCGTTCGTCCCCGTCAACTGCGGCGCCATCCCCGAGAGCATCGTGGACAGCCAGTTGTTCGGGCATGTCCGCGGCGCGTTCAGCGGCGCCACGTCCGATCATCTGGGCCTCGTGCGCGCCGCGGCCGACGGCACGCTGTTCCTGGACGAAGTCGCCGAGCTGCCGCCCCCGACGCAGCTCCGCCTGCTCCGCCTGCTCCAGGATCGCGAGGTGCAGCCGGTGGGTCATCCGCGTCCCCTCGTCGTGGATCTGCGGGTCATCGCCGCCACCAACAGCGATCTGAAGACGGCGGTGCAGCGCAACAAGATCCGCGAGGATCTGCTCTTCCGCCTCGACGTGGTTCGCATCAACGTCAAGCCATTGCGCGAGCGCGTGGATGAGCTGCCCGCGCTGGTGGACGCCTTCAATGAGGAGTTCGCCACGCTCTACAAGCAGCCGCCCCTGGAGTTCGACGAGGAGGCGATGGCCCTGATGCGAGGCTACACCTGGCCGGGCAACATCCGCCAGTTGCGAACCGTCCTCGAGCGGCTGCACGTGCTCTGCCCCCACGACCGGGTGACGGCCGACCGGCTCATCGAGATCGGCCACCTGGAGAACACCTCGCCGGGCAGCCGCAAGCCGCGCTCGCTCAAGCAGATCCGCTACGCGGAGCTTCAGCGTGTGCTGGAGGACAGCGGCGGGTCGATCTCGCGCGCCGCGGCGGTGTTCGGCGTGCATCGCAGCACCATCTACCGCTGGCTGCGAAGCCGCCAGAAGCCGGTGCAGGAGCGCGAGTCGGGCTGAGCGGCCGGCTCATCGGACCGCTTCTTGAACCGACCGGGTGAGGAATCACAAAGAATTTACCACCCCCCCACGCCGTGCCCCGACCCGGCCGGGCATCTGTCGCAACGATGCGACAGGTGTGTCGCACGGGTCCGATCATCTCTTCGATTCCCGGCCGATCCGGCGTCTCGCCTGTCGCATGATTGCGACATGCCCGCCCCGGACGCCGCGCACCCGGCGCGTTGCGGGCCCGGGAACCCCGTTCCCGGGCCCGCCAGGGCGGTCGGCGCCCCACGAACCTGGCACGTGCTTTGCCTCTTCGTTCCGGCAATGGAGGCCGTGGAAGATCATCTCGCCGTCGTGATCGGCGCTTCGCGCACCGCCGAAGACCTGAGGCGGTACCTCGTGAGGCGCGGCACGCCCTATACCGGCGTGACGACGCACCTGCGTGGCCTTCGACGCGGCCTGCTCCTGGGACGCCCGGAGATGGCCATCATCTGCGTGGCCCTCAATCGATCGAC
>JAXHTH010000115.1:0-8299 GCA_034211115.1 Planctomycetota bacterium
TGACGCGGCGCTCCTCATCCTCGCCGATGCGATCGCGCCAGCGGCGCAACAGATATTCGGAATCGTTCATGCGGCTGGCGGTGCTGGGGGTGATCGTCGCGGAGGGCCGCTTCATCTGCCGCATCATCGCGTCGACGTCGGGCAGATCCAGCGTGCGGGAGATGACGCGAACGGTCTTCTCCGGCTCGAGGATCATCTGCTCGTAGGTCAGCAGCAGCCAGTCTTCGTGGCCGCCGCGCTCGAAGGCGCGAATCGGCACGAGCATGCGGAGGGACCAGTCGAGGACCTGCCGCTCGAGTTCGCTGCCCCCGGCGAGGATGCGCCGGCCCAGATCGACCTGGGGCCCGGTCAGGTGCGTGTCGACGAACCACCGGTGGGCGAGAAAGTCGGCGCCCTCCGCCGCCCACGGCTCGCGCATGACCGACAGCGCGTTGGGAATCGGGTGGCGCAGAATGATCGCCGTATTCACCGGGAACCTCTCGTGAAACCACTCGATCATGGCGCAGATGGTGTGCACCTGGAAGATGACGCGGTCGGTGCGACGGTGGAAGTAGGGCGCCCGGAACCGGAGCGTGGGGTAGATGTGCCATCGGGCCATGACGATGCGGCGGGCAAAGTCCTCGAATCGTCGCAGCTCATCGCCCTCGAAGTGTATGAAGTGCCCGAAGGCGTGGCCGGTCTCATCGCCGGACGTCTGTCCCAGGTCGGGAATCCGCCCGCGCCAGCGCGAGCGGAGGGCGGTCATGAACGGTCGGCCGACGTAGCGCAGGCCGGGATGGGCCGCGACGGTGTTGAGCACCCAGGTGGACCCGCTGCGCGGCATGCAGTGCAGGAGAATGTTGGGTCTGGCCCCCTGCCGATGTCGACAGAGGATCCGGAAGAGCATCTCCCGCGCCAGGAGGCGCCAGGGACCGTCGAGGCGTTCACGCATGGGGGTTCATCATATCCGAGGGTGGGGGCGGGCCGGGGGGCTGGCCAGCGGGTCGGCCGCACGCTAGCATCGCCGCATCGGCCCGAGGGGCCTCGCCCTCCAGTTCGCCCGAGAAGAGACTGCGATGATCGCGATGCTGATGAGGAGGTCGAACGTCGTGTGCGAAGCGATGGCGGTCTCTGCTCCGCGCTCCGAACAGGGCAGGAGACGATGATGATGGCGAAGCCGCAGTCCGCCGAGGGGGGCAACGACACCATCGCCCTGGCGATCATGCAGCCCGTGCCGCGGCCGGACCGGGCGCACCTGCACGCTCGGCTTGCCGATGAGTTGCCCGGGATCGTCCTGCACAGCCTCTTCTACCGCAGCAGTTGGGACTTCGCCTGGACGCTCCGGATGCCGCAGCGCACGCATCCGGTGAACTTCGCGGGCAAGGAGGATCCTCTCACCGACGCGCCGTGGTGGGGTCGGCCGTGGCGCGACCTGCGGAAGGCCCGCCGCATCATCGGCTACCTGCAGGAGCATCAGATCAAAGCGCTGATCCTCCACGGCTACAACCACGCCATGGCGATCCGGCTGATTCGATACTGCAAGCGGAACGGCATCGGCGTGTTCATGCGCAGCGATTCGAACATCCGGGGCGATCGGCCGAGTTCGGCCATCGAAGCCTGGATCAAGCGCCGGCTTCTGGGGTGGGTGGTGCGGCATTGCGACGGCGTGATGCCCATGGGCGCGCTCGGCGAGGCCTACTTTCAGAAGTACGGCGCCGACCCGCAGCGGTGTTTCCGCGTGCCGTATGAGCCGGACTACGACTATTACGGCACGGTGGATCCGGAATCGCTGGGGCGGTTCCGCGCCGAGCACGGCCTGTCGATGGAGCGGCGGTATCTGCTCTTCAGCGGGCGGTTGATCCCGGTGAAGCGGGTTGATCTGCTCATCGACGCCTTCGCCTGCATCGCCGACGCCCGGCCGCAGTGGGATCTGATGATCGCGGGCGACGGCCCGTTGCGCGGGCCATTGGAGCAGCGGGTGCCGGCACCACTGCGGGAGCGGGTGCGCTGGCTGGGCTTCTGCGACATGGAGCCGATGGTGCGGGCGTACCACGCGGCGGACGTGCTGGTGCTGCCCAGCGATTACGAGCCGTGGGGGGTGGTGATCAACGAGGCGATGGCGGCGGGGCTGGCGGTGGTGGCCAGCGACGTGGTGGGGGCCGCCTACGACATGGTCAGCGATCGCCGCAACGGCCGCCTCTTCGCCGCGGGGGATACGACCGAGCTCGCCGAGGCCCTGCGGGAGGTCACCGATCCGGATCGGCACAAGGCGTATCGCCGGGCTGTGCCGGACGTGCTCGCGGAGTGGCGGAAGCGCGCCGATCCCGTGGCCGGCGTCCGCGCGGCGCTCGAGGCCGTCGGGTTGTCGCTTTGAACGGACCGAAGCGGCTCGGAACCCCGCGCGGCTGGGTCAGGAGGCGCCCTGCGGATACCCGCCGACGGGGGCGGAGGCGTCTCCATCCTCCTCATAGCCGTATCCCTCGGCGGAGTCGTCCCACATCTGCTCGTCGTAATCGGTGAGCAGTTCGTCGGTGGTCACGGGTGATTCGAGGCCCAGGATGATGGGCATGCGCTCCAGCAGGACAATGGCGAAGGGGAGCAGCAGCGAGGCGAGACTGCTGCCGATGAGCACGTTCGACTCGACGAAGCCGTGGGCCAGCGCGCCGCCGAACAGCCCGCCGGCGAGGAAGAGGGGGGGACGAAGCTCCTTGTCCCCTCCCAGCGAGCGCAGAGACCGGAGCGCGTAGAACGAGGTCGTGATGAGGGCAAGGAGCAGGAGGGTCAGACCGAAGGCTCCCGTGTCGACTGTGGTCTGGATCCACAGACTGTGCCAGTTTCGGCTCTCCGCGACCCCGGTCTGGCTGCCGCCGGAGGCCACCCAGCCACTGCCGAAGAGCGGGGATTCCTTCACGTGCGCGATTCCGTCGAACCAGAGCGTGTCCCGGCCCGTCAGCTTCAGCTCCGTCATCCGTTCGGTGGCCTCGGTCTGGATCTTCCCCTGGAGGAACCACCCGGTGCCGAGGAGGGCGACGGCAAGCACGATCAGCCCCAGAGGCCTTCGAACCATCGGGATGAGCACGGTGAAACAGCCGACGATGGCATAACCGGCCGCACCTCGGCTGCCCGTGTAGAGAATCACCATGGCCAGGATCGTGGCGGTGAAGTAGGCGACGACGCGCCAGATCCGCGATCGGCCATAGAGGGCCGAGTAGGCGCAGAGGATCGCCATGCCGGCAGAGAACCCCCCGGCCTGATTGGCGTTGGTGCCGAGCAGTTCCAGCCGACCACTGGCGGCCCCGCCGCCGACGTGGACCACGAAGAGGCAGGCGAAAACGACCCCCGGCAGCATGAGGAGCCGGACACTGGCGTCCAGATCCCGCCGGTCGCGGATCGAGTACCCAAGGAACAGGCCCAGCACCATGGGCATCGCGTAGATCGTCTTCCGCCCCAGCGCATCGACAGGTATGTCGCTCCACATCGCGGAAAGCACGTAGAGGATGACGAAGAGAAAGTACATCAGGCCCGCGGCTCGTACCTCGGGCAGGTGGACGGCTCGGAGGCCCAGGAGCAGGGCGACGACCGCGCAGTAGATTCGAGCCAGCCGGATGGCCGTCACGTCGCCGCGGGTTGTGGAGAAGCCGAGGAACGCCAGCATGATGAAGGTGGCGGCGAGGACGGCCACGATGTTCATGTAGCGTCCGAGGACGAACAGAACCGCATGACCGGTGAGGATCGACAGGAGAAGCACGACCCAGGTTCCCGTCGTCATATCCCCAAACATGGACCGGACTCCTTCACATCCGCCGCGGTCGGGCGCGTCCGAGAACGTCTCATTCAGCCCTGCGAGCTTCTTTCGGTTCGTCGGCCCGCAGGGTTCGATCCGATTCTCCGCCTGGCGCGTTTGCTCCCCGCACGCCAGAGCCGCACGGCCCCCTCGGACCGGTGAACCTTCCCAATATCGGCCGCCGGCGGCATCCGGGCCAGCGTTTCCTACCGAGGCGCGTCGGCGGAAGGAGCGTCCCGGCCCCCCGCCTCAGCCCCTCGCGGGCCGTCAGTCGGCGGGCAGTGGCTGGCAATACCGGCCCCGTTCCGGCGGCCGCCGGAGCATCTGCTCGTGCCGCGCCCGGTCGGCCGGATCGGGGAACCGCTCGCCGATCTTGCGACCCGGCACGCCGCCGTGGATCTCGTAGGGCGGCACGTCCCTGGTGATGACGGCGCCGGCGGCGACGACCGCCCCGCGGCCGATCCGCACCCCGGCCATGAGGATCGCCCCGAACCCGACCCACGAGTCGGCCTCGAGCACCGTCCTCTGATAGGGGGGGCGGCCGGCGAAGATGATCGGCGTGCCCGCCTTGTCCATCACATGATCGGCCCCGGCCACGGCCACCCGCGGGCCCAGCATGACGTACGGCCCCAGCTCGACCCCCGGGCCGATGTAGCACTGTTCGTTGATGAAGCTGTACTCGTGCGCGATGAGGTCCCGGCTCACGACGCTGTGGCCGTTCATGAGAAACGTCCGGTGGACACGGCGCAGCCCGTAACGCCGACGCTTGTACATCATGCGCGCCCGGATGCGAGCCACGTAGAGCCATTCCACGGATCGGAGTCTTCGAAGCAGGCGGCGAAACATGGTCATCCTCCGGGGGGTTCCCCGCGCCGGGTCGAACGCGCAACGCCGCGTTCCCGGATCCAGAACAGATCATCGGCCGGCCTGCCGTCCAGCGCCCGTTCGATCGCTCTTCGCTGGAAGTGCGGATTGTAGAAGCGATCGATGACGGCCTGGCAGGCGGACCGCACCGATTCGTCCGGATGGCGCGAGGCGGTCCAGCGCCGGATCACCTCGGCAAGATCGGCCACGTCGTCGCGCCGGAAGAGGTCGCCGCTGCGCCCGGGTATGACCGCCTCCCATTCGGGCATCTGCTGATAGACGTCGCCGTGCGTGATCACGGGTGTCCCGAAGACCAGACTGTGCATTGCCGTCAGCCCCACCTTCCCCGGCGCCACCGACACGTTGGCCGACATCACGAGTTCCGCGATGATCTGTTCATCGTAACAGGCGCCGAAGAAGTGGACGGACAGGCCTTCCCGGCGGGCCCGCTCCTCCAGTCGGGGTCGTTCCGGCCCGTCGCCGACCAGGAGCAGATCAAGTTCATGACCGTCGTCCGAGAGCCGGCGCATCGCCTCGAGCAGCAGATCCAGCCGTCGCACCGCCGTCAGGCGCGTGGTGCAGATCACCATCGGGCGCGAGGAGCCGGGAAACAGCGCCTCGCGTCGGCGCCGGATGTCCTCGGCGGAGATCGACTGCCGCACGGCTTTCTGCCGATCGTAGTCGAGGCTGTTGTAGACGACATGGAGCCGCTCCGGCGCGAAGCCTTCCTCGAGGCCGATCATCTTCGCCAGATGACCGTACAGAAGCAGGCCGTGCCCCAGACGATAGAAGGTCCGCCGCACCAGACGGACCAGTCCGCGGTCGCGCCGCGTCCATCCGTGGGTCCAGAACAACACCCGCTTTCCCGTCAGCCGCGCCAGGAGGCTCGAGAGCCAGGTGCAGGGCCAGAACGCGTTGCCCAGGTAGACGATCCCGTGCAGGTCGCGGCGCAGCGCCAGCCGCAGCAATCCCCGCTGAAGCCCCAGCGGATAGCGCAGCGCGCGGAAGGGAGCATAGACGAATCGCTCATCCGGACAGTCCGCCCAGGCCTTGATGTCCTCCCCCGTCGGGTCCTTTCGATCGCCAACCGCGATGAACTCGTACCGGTCGCTGGCGAGCAACTCCCGCATGATCGGCTCGCGGTAATGCGGGAAGAAGTGATAGACGACGGCAACACGAGGTTTGGACGGGGACGGGCGCGTCATTGGAGGCTCTACGGGCGGCATGGTAAACCGGTTCGGGCTCGGGGCAGGCGGGCACGCGGCTGGGCGAGTCCGATCATCTCCCTCTCAATCGCCCAGTCATCGATATTGCTTGAGGCGCTGAACGCTGCCGTGGGCCCGATCCGGAGGGCCGGCGGCGGCGCCCGACCGCGGCGACGGGTCGGGACCGGACATTCGGGAAGCCCGAAACAACAGGATCGCCGCATACAGATTGCCGAAGGTGTCTCCGGGCACTAGGATCGGATCCTTTCCCCTACACACCCCGGCCCGCACCGGAGGGAGGAGTCTGCCCGGATGCCCGCCAAACACCTGATCGACCCGCACGGGGGCACGCTCGTCAATCGTTTCGTCGCCACGGACATGGCCGCGGATCTCGTCGCCGCCGCGGCGGAGATGCCGGTGATCCCGCTCTCCGCCAAGCAGGCCTGCGACCTGGAGATGCTCGCCATCGGCGCCTTCAGCCCCCTCACCGGCTTCGTGGGACGCGATGACTTCCAGTCCATCTGCACCGACACGCGGCTGGCCGAGGGGCTCGTCTGGCCCGTCCCCATCACCCTCGCCGTCGATGATGATGTGAAGGCCGCGCTCAAGGACGGCGGGCGCGCCGCGCTCAGGCACGCCGACGGAACCCTCATGGCCGTCATCACCATCCGCGAGATCTATCCCCACGACAAGAAGCTGGAGATCCCCAGCGTCTTCCGCACCGAGGACGAGGCGCATCCGGGCGTGAAGGGCGTGGTGGACGAGGGGGACTGGCTCGTGGCCGGGCCCGTCGATGTCCTCACCGTCACCCCCGAACTCGAGCCGGGCGAGCAGTTCAGCGAGCATCGCCTGCCCCCGGCGCGGACGCGCGCGGAGTTTGACAGGCGCGGCTGGAAGACCGTCGCCGCCTTCCAGACCCGCAACCCGATCCACCGCGCCCACGAGTACCTGTGCAAGGTCGCCCAGGAGGTGTGCGACGGCCTGCTCATTCATCCCCTGGTGGGTGAGACCAAGCCGGGCGACATCCCCGCGGAAGTCCGCATGGAATGCTACCGGGTCCTCATCGACAACTACTTCGTGCCCGAGCGGACGATGCTCACCGTGATGCCCGCGGCGATGCGCTACGCCGGCCCGCGCGAGGCCATCCTCCACTCGCTCGTGCGCAAGAACTACGGCGTGAGCCACTTCATCGTCGGCCGCGACCACGCCGGTGTCGGCGACTACTACGGCACCTACGAGGCGCAGGAGATCTTCGACGAGTTCGAGCCGGACGAGATCGGCGTCACCCCCCTCAAGTTCGAGCACGCCGCGTGGAGCAACCGCGCCCAGGGCATGGTCAGCAACAAGACCTTCCCGACCATCCAGGGCGATCGCGTCTTCCTCTCCGGGACCAAGGTGCGCGAGATGCTCCGCAACGGCGAGGCCCCGCCGCCGGAGTTCACCCGTCCCGAGGTCGCCGAGGTCCTCATCAGGTGGGCCACGTCCGAAGTCGGCGCGGGAGTCTGAGAAGAAAAAGCTGAAAAGCAGAAAGCCGAAACCTGAGGAAGGAAGGCATCGTGGGATCATGGCATCAATGGGCAGAGCGGGGGCGGTGATCAGCCTTCGGACCTGAACCCGTTTCGCGACGCGGTTCACCCGCGTGTTCGGCGCCAGTAGATCAGGGATCCGCCGAAGCAGAAAGGCATCAAGGCATCAGGGCATCATGGCATCGAGGGTCAGGAAGCGGTCAGCCAACAGCCAACAATTAACAACCAACAACCAACAGCCACCACCATGACCAAACAAGTCGCCACCAACATCACCTGGCATGAAGGGTCCGTCTCGCGGGCCGAGCGCAACCGCAATCTGGGTCAGAAGGGGGCCACCGTGTGGTTCACCGGCCTCTCCGGCTCGGGCAAGTCGACCATCGCCGTCGCCCTCGAGCAGGTTCTTCTCCAGCAGGGCAAGCACGCCTACTGCCTGGACGGCGACAACGTGCGGCACGGGCTGAACAAGAACCTGGGGTTCTCGGCCGAGGATCGGGAGGAGAACATCCGCCGCATCGGCGAGGTGGCCAAGCTCTTCGCCGACGCCGGCCTCGTCGCCCTTACCAGCTTCATCAGCCCCTACCGCGCCGATCGCGACAAGGCCCGCGCCCTGCACGATGCCGACGGCCTGGCCTTCATCGAGTGTTACGTGGAGTGCCCGCTCGATGTGGCCGAGGAGCGCGATCCGAAGGGCCTGTACAAGAAGGCCCGGGCCGGCGAGATCAAGGGATTCACCGGCATCGACGATCCCTACGAGGAGCCGGCCAAACCGGAACTCGTCCTCCGCACGGACCAGCACTCCGTCGCCGAATGCGTCCAGCAGGTCCTCGACCTGCTCGACGAGAAGGGCATCCTGTCGGCGTAGGAACCGGATCCGGCATGCGCGTGATCTGCAAGTGACTGTCTCCATAGTACTTACGGGAGATTGGTGACGCGCGGCC
>JAXHTH010000116.1:0-8777 GCA_034211115.1 Planctomycetota bacterium
GAATCATGGTTTGCTCCTGTCTGACGCTTCAGTAATCCAGTTCGTCGTTCTCGTCCATTACTCCGGTCTCCTCCTGCACCCCCTCGTCCGAAGCGCTGCCGAGGGCATCGACGAAGCGCTCGCCGCGGGCACGCAGGTGCTGAGCCCGGTTTGTCAGATCATCGATCGAATCGATCCACGCCTGATCCAGCGGCAGACGATCGGCGGTTTCCCGAAGCGCCGCGGTTTCCGCGTCCAGACGCTGCAGATCATCGAGCAGCGCGGCAGCGCCCTCCCCCGACGACGCGGTCGGCTCGTTCGTTTCGCGCGCCTCGGGATTCCTCGCCTTCCCGTCATTCGATGCCTGCCGTATCGCGTGGTCGGTCGGCGCGCTCACCCCGGGTACGGCCCACACGGTGACGACGAGCAGCAGGGGCGAGAGGGCGAAAGACCAGCGCCGGACGCCGCGCGAGCGCGGATTCGAGGCCTCATCCAGCAGCCGGGTGATGCGTCGGCGCAACGCGGAGGGATGGCCGGCCATGCCCATTGCGCGCTGCAGCGCCGACCCGGCGGGCCGCTGCGCGATCCACCCCGCCACTTCGGCCAGGCAGTGCGCGAGCGTGACGCGATCGCCCGTCTGCTCGGCGGCCCACGTGTCGCAGCCCAGTTCGGCCAGCTCGCGCAGCCGCCGGCACGCCAGCGCGTTGAGCGGCTGGAAGAAGAGCAGCCCCGCCAGCGCGTGCATCGTCCACTGCCAAACCGGATCGCCGCGCACGTGATGCGCCAGCTCGTGCGCCAGCACGCTTTCCTGCTCGGCGGGATCGAATCGATCAAGGATGCGGGAAGGCAGGCAGATCTCGGGCCGAACCACGCCGAACGCGATCGGGGCGGCGAGACGATCCGAGCAGGTCAGGCGCACGCGGCGCCGCATCGATGATCGCCGCTGAAGTCGATCAAGCATCTCCACCGCCGGGCCGTCCGTGATCGGCCGCCGACCGCGCATGAGGGCTCTCAGCCGCAGGTGGCCCGCCGTCGAACGCGCAGCCGCCGCGAGCAGCGCCACTGCGATGATGACGGTCACGCCCATCAGGTAATCCGAGCTTCTGAGCGCGCTGATGATCGCGCCGGGTCTCGGGGACGATTCCTCTGACCCGGCGGTCACGCGCCGGCCACCGCGCAAGCCGGTTGCCGACCCCGGTGTCTCCGCCGCCTCCTGTTCCGCGACTTGCGCGACACGATGCTCGATGATGCCGTCAACGACCGGATGTCTCGTCGCCGGTGTGTTGATCGACTGCGCCGCGCGCGGCGTGAGCCTGGCGCGATCCGGCTCGAGTGCGCCCGGAGCCGAGCCATTCGCGCCGGCTGAGGGCGGGGCGGCATCGTGCGCCGCGATGCGATCCGGCACAGCCAGCGCGCCCATCAGCGGGCGGACGGACAGGCCGAGTTGAAGCGATACCGTCACAATGGGGGCGATGAGCGCGAATCGCCAGAGCATCTCGACGATGGGCTCGGCGCGATGACGCAGCAGCCCGGCGATCGTCCAGACCGCGGCGAGGAGGACGGTGCTGTGCACGAGGTAGGTGATCATCCACGCCGCCACGGTGAGCTGGAGGGCCTGGCTCATCATGATCCGCGCCCTCCCCGCCCCCGGCGCTTCTCGGCGGCGACCATCGCCTGGAGCTCGTCCAGCTCGGCCGCATCGATCTCCCCCTCGGTGAGCAGGTGATTGAGCAGGGCCTTGGCATCGCCGTCGAAGAGGCGCTGAATGAGATCGCCGATCATGGAGCGGCGCACCTCCTGCTCGGCGACGAGAGGCTCGTAGACGAATTGCCGTCCTTCGAGTCGGTGGCGGACCAGTCCCTTCTCCTCCATCTTGCGCAACATGGTGGCGATGGTGGTGAGGGCGCGGCGGCGCCCCGGGTGGAGGGACCGTTGCACCTGGGCGACCGTCGCCTCCCCCCGCTGCCAGAGGCAGCGCATGATGAGCAGTTGCAGGTCGCCGAGCCGCCGGGGATGAGCCATGAACATCACTCCTGAGGTATGGGAGGCGTATCGGCCAACGACTACCCCAATAATACTACCAGAGTAGTCGAAAGTTCCGAAAAAGTGCAAAAAGGCCGCTCACGACCGTATCCAGCGTATTGGCAGCAGTTTATGAAGCTCCACGGAGGTCGATCATCGCCCCCCGCCCCCGTCGCCGGCCGGCTGGCCCGTCTCCGTCCGCCGCACCACGACCGTCTCCGGTTCCTCCTTTGGCGGTTCCGCGGCGCTCTCGGCGGGCGGCTCGGGCGGCTCGGGCGCCACCGGCGATCCGGCGTCGTCCCCCGCCTCCGCCCCGGCGCCCGATCGGTCCGCGTCCCGCGCCGCCGGGACGGCCTCGCCGTGGGTGGCGATGAACATCCGCCATCGCTCGCTCAGCGCGGTGCGCTTGACGCTCGTCTTCTCCAGCCGTGTCGGCAGCGCGCGTCCGCCGAGCCTCTCATAGCCGGAGCTTTCCAGTTGGGGCGCGACGTGTATCCGCCCCGTCTTCGGCTCGATCCCGATCAGGTTGAGATCCCACAGCGTGTGCACATCGGCGCGCATGAGCAGGGCGTTGCCCGGCGCGTGCACGTCGCCCGTCGGGTACGGCAGCACGTACGCGACTTCGAGCAGATCCTTCGGGCACGCGCCGGTGATCGCGCACCGGTCGCCGAAGGTCCGCAGCAGCGCATCGCGCAGCTCACGCTTGCCGCGCCGGGCGCGGATGGCGTTGGCCGCGAACTCCATCGGCAGCGACGCCTCGTCATCCACGCCTCCCTTGACCTCGTACGCCGCGGACGACTCCAGCGCGCTGTACTTGGCCAGCGTGGGTCCGATGGCCTTCTGGAGCGTCTCGAGCAGCGCGACCGGCGGTTTCTTCTGCCGAAGCAGGTAATCGATGATGCTTCCCCGGATATCGGCGGGCAGGCCGAGTTCATCGCACAGCGCGCGAAGATTGCGGCACAGCCCGCAGTAGCGGCGCAGATCATCGCCGATGTAGTTCAGGCAGCCGGAGGTGTCGCCCCACGGACGGGGAAAGACGAAGAACAGATCGCGGCGATAGGCGAAGGCGAGGCGCGAGAATGCCTCGGCGCCGATGCCGCGCACCTTCCCGCCGCGCTCGTTGAGATAGCGCAGCAGCATCGCATCCGGCGCCGAGGAGAGCAGCGCCGTGACGAGGGCGGCGAAGTCGCGATCCATCATCCGCCACAGGCTCGCGGCCATCCGCGGGAAGAGGCCGACCAGCGGCTGACCGGAGGCGTTGACGGTCTTGTTGAGACGAAACCAGTGCAGGTCGGCGTAGGCGCCGAAGCACTTCTCGACGGCGACGCGGAGCTTGGGCACCGGCCGCGCCACGCCCGGCCGGCTCGTCCACGGCTCGCGCCGGTCCCGGCCGTCGGCCTGCTCCAGGAGGTAGGCGACCAGCTTCTTGAACTCGGCGGTGGCGAGGATCTTCCCCTCCCGCGCGGCCTGGCTGAACTCCACGAGGACCGCGTGCACCGGGTTCTTGCGAAGTTGATCCGTGATCGAGGAGGCGGGGATGAGGTGGGTGGGCATCGGGCGGTCCCCTTCACCGGTGAGGGATGAGTCGAGGGCCCGGGCCCGCTCCGCCCACCGCGCCGGCGGCGGCGCGGGCCGCAAGCATCCGTGCAGGTTTCGGCCGCCGCGCGGCCGGGCGCAGTATACCGGCTCCGCGCCTCCCGTTCCGCGATCGCGCGGGGGGCATCCCGATACTTTCGCCGTGTTTTGGCGAAGAGCGGACGATGACGCGCCGCCGCGGGCGACGATGCGCCTGCCCGGCCGGATCCGACTCGGGCCGGGGCGGCTTGTGGATAACCTCCCGCCGGCACCGGCCGGATCGATCACCTCCGCCGAGCCCTCACGGCCCCGCGTGCCGATCGTGGATCGCCACCACGTCGGCCCAGGCGTGCTCGAACCGGCCGACGAGCCGGCCGAAGGCCTCCCGCTCGATGCGGCGGCGGGCCTGGTCGGCCGCGTCGCCGCTCGTCCACGCGTTGGCGAGTTGCGCCCCCTCCGCGCTCGCCTCCGCCACCCCGTAGACGTAGCCGGTGCGGGTGTCCAGCAGCAGGGCCGAGGCGGTGCTGTTGACGCGCACGTTCTTCGTGGGAAACAGCCCGAGGGTGAGGACCGTCAGCGGCCGCATCCCATCCTCGGTGGTGAAGGCGGTGTCGAGGGTGTAGAGCAGCAGCATGTCGGCGTGCACCGCGGCCGCCGCGGCGCGCAGTTCCCGATCATCGCTGAGCCGGGCGGGGAGGAGAAGGCGATTGACAGTCGCCACCCCGCTGATGCGATCGAGATCATTGATCGCTTTGAAGTCCTCGTCCTCCTCGATGTCGCGGGTCGTGACGACGCTGTATTCGCCGGAACCGTATCCCCGCGCCGTGCGCGAACGATACCCCGCCTCCTGAACGCGCACGACGGCCAGGGTGACGGGGAAGCGCGCCGTCGGCTTCCTGTCCAGCGCAACCTGCACCTTGCGGTCGGTGAACTGCTGAAGCTTCGCCTTTTCACCGCCAAACAGCGACATGTCCGCGCCGCGCGAAGGCGTGGCGTATCGCGCCGCGCAGCCGCCGAGCACGAGCAGAGTGGCGCCCGCCATCGCAAGAAGGTCGTATCGTCGCAGGTAATGCATCGTGATCTTCTCCAGGCTCATGGGCTGACGAGGCGGCTATCGGGCGCTTCCGGGGGCCGGGTCGGCGACGGTGGTTTCGTAGCGCACGCCGTCGGGCACGGGGACCGCGACGGGCACGACCGTGCCGTGATCGCCTTCCGTCATCCGGCTGGAATCCACCGCGATGAAGGCGGTGAACGCCGACATCAGGCCGTACTCCAGCGCAACGTCGCGAATCCGCGCCGGGATCGCCTCGTCATCATCCCACGTCATGCGCTCGGCGAGGGCGGCGATGCGCCTCCGCGCCCACACGTTCGCCAGCGCGTCCTGCGTCGATGAGGCATCGTCCAGGTTGACCGCGAGCGGGATCTGGATCCGCTCCGCTTCGATGCGTCCGCCGATGCGAAGCCTTGCCGCCCCGTCTCCCTCGAAGCGCCCTGTGAGGATGACGGGACGGCCGGCGAAAAGATCCGGGAGCCGTTGCGGATAGGTCTCACGGACGCTCATCGCGCCCCAGTCGATGACGACATCGGTCATCGCGGGATGCTGGATGCGCTGCATGAACAGGTCCATCACCTCGTTGGGATCATCGTTGAGACCGACCCAGGCGACGACGCCGCGCCCCAGCCGGGCGGCGCGCGTGAGCAGGTAGCGGTTGACGGACGAGCCGATGCCGAAGCTGAAGATGCGCGACTCGCCGAGGCGATCGTGGATGGCGCCGAGGATCTCCCGCTCGTTGCCGATGTAGCCGTCGGTGAGAAACGTCACGTAGCGCACGCGCTCGGCGTCATGTGGGAAATCGAGGGCGGCGCGGATGCCGCGGATCATCATCGTCCCGCCCCCGGCCTCGAGGCTGCGCACGTAGCGCAGGCCGCGCGAGATGTTCGCGTCCGTGGCCGGGATCGGCTGCTCGCCGAGTTTCGATGCGCGGTCGGAGAAGCGGATGATCTGGAACGTGTCGCGCTCGTCGAGCCGGCGCAGGGCGCGTTCGACGGCCCGTTTGGCCTTCGCGATCGGTTCACCCTTCATCGAGCCGGAGCAGTCGACGAGAAAGACCATCTCGATCTGGGCGCGCTGCGCCTCGCGGATCTCGCGCGGGGGGTAAACCATGAGAGTGAAGAACCCGCCGCGGTCATCGCGGTGCGTGAGCAGGCTCGCCTTCGGCTCATCGCCCGCGACGCGATACCTGAAGACGAAATCCCTGTTGGGGATGCTGTCGCGCGGGCTGAGCTCGACCACGCATTGGGAAGGCTCGGGCATCGCGCGGTCGACGAGATGCGATGTGCAGTCGGTCTCCTCGATGGGGACGCCGGCCTCGATGGACAGCGTGAGGGAGATGTCGTGCCCGCTGCGCTCGTCGGGGCGGAGGTACTGGATCTCCGTCGCCTGCCCGGAAGCGCCGTGCGCGCCGCGCGGCACGGCCCCGACGCCCTCGGAAGAGCCCGGCGGGTTGAAACGCGGCCCGACGACCATGGGAAACACGAACTCGTACCACCCGTCGGCATACGTCAGCGTGTTGTAGTAGGTGATGTCGACGTCGATGCCCTTCCCCGGCTCTAGGTTGGCGATGCGCTGCGTGAAGATGTTGGCCCGCTCCTGCGTGAGACGGGACGCGACGTATCCCTGTCGGCGCGCTTCGAGGTAAATCCGCTCGGCCTCCTCGCGCTCGCGGATGATGCCGCGGATGCGGCGATCGCCGATCGTCATGATGAACTCGCTGACCGCGGCGTTCTGCGGCAGAGGGAAGACGTAGACCGCCTCGATCTTCTCATCGAAGGGATTGTGAAACTCCTGGCGTACGGTGACGGAAGCGATGTAGCCGGCGATCGCGGCCTCGACATCGGTGTGCTTCAAAGGCAGCGGAACCTGTTTGTCGGCGTCCTCTTCACCCGGCGGTCGGCAGACGATCCCCCCGCACCCGGGCAGGAGGTCCGGGCCGCCCCCGGGAGGGGCCGCTCCGGCTTCGGGCGCTTTGGCGATGACCCAGACTTCATCTTCCGGCGAGACTGACGATTGGAGGATCCGCGGCTGGGCGTCGCCGACCCCGAATTCCGGTTTGAGCTGCCCATCGTCATCGAAGAACTCGCTGAGGTTCGCCAGCGGCTCGGTGTCACGCTGCCGACCGCCGCGCATCCAGGGGAAACTCAGCGTCCCGGCCTGGCGGCTGGCTCTGCGGTTGGCGCCACCCGCGCTCATCTCGGAAACATCCCGGCCGGTCAAGCCCTCCTCCGGCGCGCGGATCGTCGCCCCGGCGCCGGCCTCCGCCAGAAGGGCATTGAGCTGCTCCGCAACCTGAGCGGCGTCCGCATAGCGCAGTGGCACCGTGAAGTCGGCCATCCCCGGCGGTGTCGTCGAAGCGCGCTGCCCTCGAGTCGACTCCGACGGCTTGATCGCCGGCGCCTTCGCGGACATCGACGACGGAGCACACCCCTCTAGAAGGAGCAGACCGGCCCCGACAGGGACGGTCAAGAACAGCAGGCATCGCGCGAGTCTCATCTTCATCTGTCCGGTCCCGGCCTGGTGGTGAGTTGGGCTTCGATCTCCGTGCCGTCCGCATCGGCGGCGACGGTCAGCTTCGTCTGGAACTCGGGCGCTACATCGCCGACAACATGGAGGTGGATCGTCGCGATCCGGAACCGCCCGGCGGGAAGGTCTTCCGGGGCCTCGGTGGAGAAGTCGGCGATGATGATGCGCTCGCTCTGCATCACGGCGGGGTCGTAGTACGGCGGGTCGGCGAAGACCGAACCCGGCTCGGTGCCCTCGAGGCCGACGATCCGCACATCGCCCGCGACCGCCTCGATTTCGATCTGGTACGCCGCGAGCGGACGATCGCCCGTGTCGAGCCAGAGCTCCAGGGTCGAGAAGATCGAGCGCGGCGGCGTTTGGTATTCGAGGTCGTTCGCCTGGGGCACCCGGCCGAGCTGACCGAAGCCGAGAAGCGGCAGAAGCATCAGCACGATGACGATGGTCGGCAACCTGTTCATCAGCCCGCTCCCGGGGTCAGAGAGACGGCGCGGAGGGCGATGCGATCGACATCGCGCGCATCGACCGCCCCGTCGCGGTTGAGATCGAGCGTCGAATCGACTTCTTCGCCGGCCTCCAGCCGACGGGCGAGGTGGAAGGCATCGAGGATGTCCACCCGCCCGTTCCCGTCGAAGTCGGCCGGCTCCGTCTCGACCGCGATCGACTCCGGCGGGGGCGAGCTCGGGCGGGGCATGGCCAGCCAGATCACGAAAAGCACCGCCGCCGCCGCCGCCGCGAAGGGGGCGAGGCGACGGGTGACAACGAGCCGCGTTCGCCGTCTTTCGGCGAAACCGCGGCGAACGGCCGCGCGGATCGCCGCGTCCTCGTCGGCCGGGACATTGACGGCAGGCCCGTACAGTCGCCGCAGGTCGCGCCCCATCTCGGGCAGGTCCTCGGGTTGGAGATCGTGCTCATCGGCCATCGGTCGCTCCACCCGCTTAAGGGCGCCGCCGGCCGGATGGTTCACTCGTCGAAGTAATCTCTCAGCCGCTCATCGGCGCGGAGGGCGCGCAAGGCGTGATGCAGGCGCGACTTGACGGTCCCCAGCGGGATCTCGACGGCCCGGGCGATCTCCTCCAGGCTCAGCCCGTCGGCGAAGCGGAGGATGATCACCTCCCGCTGGCCGGGCGGGAGCGTTTCCATCGCATCGGCGAGGGGGGCGAGCCCTTCCGGGGGCGGGGGCGGGGATGTGAAGACGCAAGCGGATGCGGACACCCTGGACGAGGTCCAATACCGATGGTGCTTTCGCTTCGCGGCGAGGGCGGTGTGGCGCACCGCGGGGTAGAGGAACGTCCTGAGCTGCGCGGTCAGCTCGAAACCCGGGAAGCGGCCCGCGAAATACAGGAACACGTCCTGCATCACGTCCAAGGCGAGATCCCGGTCGCCGGTGAACCGCAGGGCGAGGTTGATCACCCAGTCGCGGTAGCGGTCGTAGAGCGCTTCGAAGGCGTCCTCATCGCCGGCGTTGGCGGCGGCGATGAGCTGCTGATCCGATCGGGACTCGTCCGCTTCCTGTCCTGGCACACCCTGTTCCGCGATCGCGCACGCACCGCGCACGCAAACGAGGAGACGCATTCGCGGTCGCTTCTATTTCGCGGGATGATCGAAAAACGCCTTCGAGGCG
>JAXHTH010000117.1:0-4239 GCA_034211115.1 Planctomycetota bacterium
TTGTAACAGGGATTTACAGCGGTTTTCATTGAAGTAGACTACAAAATTCTTTTTGCTTAGGCAGTAGGCAGTAGAAAAATGCTTTGGCAGGACGGCGACTTCGTCCCCGGCAACATGTACTTCACCACCACCCGCCTGCACCAGGAGATCGCCGGCGGGACCTTCGTGGACGTCATCATCGACGAGGCGCACGACCCGCAGAGCCTGCACCCGTTCAAGGGCGACGTGGACCTCGACAAGTTCCGGAAGCTCATCGACGAGAAGGGGGCGGAGAAGATCCCTTACATCTGCATCGCGACCGCGGTGAACATGTGCGGCGGGCAGCCGATCTCGCTGGCGAACCTGCGCCAGGTCCGCGACCTGGCGCACGAGCACGGCATTCTCGTCGTGCACGACATGACGCGCTGCGTCGAAAACGCCTACATGATCAAGGACCACGAGCCGGGATACGAGAACAAGACCATCGCGGAGATCACCCGGGAGATCTGCGACCTCACCGATGCGGCGACGATGAGCTCGAAGAAGGACCATCTCGTCAACATCGGCGGATTCCTCGCCGTCAACGATGATGAACTGGCCGAGAAGGCGCGGAACATGGTCGTGGTGTACGAGGGCCTGCACACCTACGGCGGAATGTCCGGCCGCGACATGGAAGCGCTCGCCGTCGGCATGCGCGAGTGCATCGACTTCGACCACATCCGGGCCCGCGTAGGGCAGGTGCAGTACCTGGGCAACAAGCTCGACGCGGGTGGCATTCCCATCGTCAAGCCCGTGGGCACGCACGGCGTGTTCGTCGACGCCAGGCGATTCCTGCCCCACATCGATCAGGATCGCTTCCCCGCCCAGGCGCTCGCGGCGGAGATCTACATCGATTCGGGCGTGCGGTCGATGGAGCGCGGCAATGTCTCCGCCGGCCGCGGCCCGGACGGCAACAACCGCCGCCCGCACCTGGAGCTCGTCCGGCTCACCATCCCGCGCCGCGTGTACACGCAGGCGCACATGGACGTCGTCGCCGAGTCGCTCATGGAGGTGTACGAGCACCGCGAGCAGGTGAAGGGGCTGGAGTTCACCTACGAGCCGAAGTACCTGCGCTTCTTCCAGGCGAGGTTCAAACCGGTCGGCTCATAGCGCGCCGCCGTCCACCCGCGCCGCGGCATCGCGAGATGACGCGACTCCAGAGCCCCGGGACCTCCGTCCCGGGGAGGTCTCATTCATCCGCTACAATCGCGCCGACATGGGCGAGGCACATCAAGCATCGTCGGATTCGGATCTGCTGAGGGCGTATCTCGCCGACCGCGATGTGCCCTGTCCGGTCTGCGGCTACAACCTGCGCGGACTCAACTCCACGGACTGCCCGGAGTGCGGGGCGACACTCGATTGGCGCACCCTTTCGAGCGGCCTGAAGCGAGGGACGTGGGTCGCGGCGCTGATCGGCGTCGGCGTGCCCCTCGGGCTCATGCTGACCGTTTCGGTCGCAGGCATCATGGCCAACCTCTCTGTACCCCCTTGGGGCCAGGCGTGGGGTCCCGTTGTCATCCACGGCGGAGGCGCCGTGCTCTACGCCCTGGCTTTGTTCACGATCATCTGGAAACGGCGGCGCTTCTGGTGCATCGGTCGAGCGAATCAGGTTCGTCTGGCGGCCCTGATTTGTGCCTTTGCGTGGCTGACCGCGGCAGTGTTGTGTGTGGCGGTCTGGTTGATCACCGGATCGCGGTAGCGAGCGCCCCTCACGGCGCCGGCCACTGCGGCGCGCGCCCCTCCAGCACGGCCATCACGTCCTTCACCACCCAGCTCATGTTCAGCATCGCCCGCTCCGTGCGCGCGGCCAGGTGCGGATAGAGCTTCGCGTTGGGCAGACCCAGCAACGGATAGGACGCATCGAACGGCTCCGGTTCATGGACGTCCAGATGCGCCTCGGCCCGGGGATGGGCACAGAGGAAGCCGGCCAGCGCCACGTTATCCACCACGAATCCCCGGCTCGTGTTCAGGAACACCACGTCGTCCTTCAGCCGTGTGATGAGTTCCGGGCCGATGAAGTCGCGATTGTCCGACCGGCCGTCGATGTGAATCGAGAGGATGTCCGCCTCCTCGAACAGGTTTTCGGCCGCGACGGGCTCGGCGCCGAACCGCGCTTCCGGGGGCATGGAAACGAGATCGTTGTACAGGACGCGCGATCCGATCGCGCCGGCGACCTGCGCGATGCGTTTGCCGATGCGCCCCAGGCCGAGGATGCCGATCGTGCATTCGCTCATCTCGCGCCGGCCGGATGTCTCCTGCCGGATCTGCTCCCAGGGCCGGACCTGAAGGGCTTGATCGACCGTCCTTCGCGGGCGGAGGGCGTCGGCGATGAGGCACAGGACGTACTCCACCACGGCTTGGGTGTTCGCCTCGGGTGTATACACAACCTCGATGCCGCGGGCCCGGCAGGCGGGAACATCGACGTTGTCCAGCCCCACCCCGGCCCGGCCGATGACGCGCAAGCGCGGCGCGGCTCGAAGCAGCGTCTCGTCGACCCGGGTGTAGGTGCGCACGAGCAGCGCCTCCGCCTCGGCCAGCGCATCGGCGAACGCGGGGGCATCGTGCGCAACCTTCACGAACCGGGATCGTTGCGCCACCCAGCGCGTGGCGGGCTCGGAGAGATGTTCCCCCAGGACAATGAGAGGTTTTTCCCGCACGCCGATCTCCCGTGACCGGGGCCGCCGCGCCCTGCGGCCGTCGTCTGCGATGCCGGCATTGTCGTCATTGGACGGCCGGATCGCCAACTCCCCCGGGCCCGCCGGGCGGAAAGACGGGACGACGCAATTGACACCGCCCCCGTTGCCGCTACATTCACCGGCGGTTCGTCAGGTGAGGCGGAGGAAGTGATCGCATCATCAACTGACCCCCAGGGTGGAATGGGAGGCGTTCATGAACAAGGGCCAACTCATCGAGGCCGTAGCCACGGAGATGGATACGTCCAAGGCCGCGGCGTCACGCGCGGTGGACGCGGTGATCGCCAGCATCACGAACGGCATCAAGCACGATGCCAACGTCACGATTGTCGGTTTCGGCTCCTTCGCCCGCAAAGACCGCGCGGCGCGGACCGTGCGGAATCCCGCCACGGGTGAGCCGATGGAGATCAAGGCGGCGCGGACCGTCGGTTTCAAGCCCGCTCAGGCCCTCAAGGAGGAAATGACCTGACCTGTCTCCGCGACGACGCGCGGTGAAGGAGCCGGCGAGTCGGAACCGCACGCCCGCCTCGCTCGCTGACCGGGGGCGGACAAGGCGCCCGGCGCCGGACGTGGAGGAGATGCGCGCCGGGTCGGCCGCTTACTTGGCCACGATGTTCACGATCTTCCCGGGCACGATGATCACCTTCCGCACCGTCCTGCCTTCCAGCAGCTTCGCGATGCGCTCGTCGTTGAGCGCCGCCGCTTCGGTTGTGCTCTGATCGGCGTCGGCGGGCACGGTGATCCGGCCGCGCACCTTGCCCATGATCTGCACGGGCAGCTCGATCCGGTCCTCGCGGATCATCGACTCGTCGTACCCGGGCCAGGGTTCACGGGCCAGCGAGCCGCTGTGGCCGAGCCTGGACCACAACTCCTCGGCGATGTGCGGGGCGAACGGGGCGAGGATGACGGCGAACCGCGCCCACTGATCGGCGCTCAGCCCGCCCGCCTTGTACGCCTCGTTGGTGAACTCGATCATCGCCGCGATCGCCGTGTTCAGCGACAGCCGCTCGATGTCCTCGCCCACCTTCGCGATCGTGCGATGCAGCAGCCGCTCGACGGCGTCGTCGCCTTCCCCGCGCGGCGTGAGTTCGCCGGTCTCCTCGTCGACGGCGAGGCGCCAGACGCGCTGGAGGAAACGGAAGACGCCGATGATGTCGCGGGTGTTCCAGGGCTTGGTCGCCTCCAGCGGGCCCATGTACATCTCGTAGAGCCGGAACGTGTCGGCCCCGTACTCGGCGATCACGTCATCGGGGTTGATCACGTTCTTCAGCGACTTGCTCATCTTGGCGACGACCTGCTTCACCGGCTTGCCCGTCGCCTTCTCGATGAACTCGTCCTCGCCGACCTCCTCGACCGCGTCCATCGGAACGAGTGATTTGTCCGGCCTCTGGTAGGCGAAGGAGGTGATGAGCCCCTGGTGGCGCAGGGTATGGAACGGCTCGGGCGTGGTGAGCTCGCCCAGGTCATGCAGCAGCTTGTGCCAGAAACGGGTGTAGAGCAGGCGGGTTCGAGTACGCCAACACCCACC
>JAXHTH010000118.1:0-10575 GCA_034211115.1 Planctomycetota bacterium
GGAACATGTATGTACGAACCGGAACCGGGCGATCATCGAGGATCACATGCACGTCCGGATCCGGAGGGGGGATGGCGACCCAGCCGGCGCTGGGATAACAGATCGGCGGGTAGTGCCCGAGCATGTCCCGCGCGTCGGAGCAGTGCACCACGAGCAGGTGCAGCCAGGTTCCGCCGGGCCGGCGATAGCGCCGGCTGAGGATCGCGTTGGGCCGCAGCAGCTTCTGCGCTTCCCGCGGCACCGCCTCGTCCTCGCCGACCCAGTCGCCGACGAAAAAGGGCACGCCCTCCATCGCCGCGGCGATCTCCACCCGCCGGGCCGCGGCGCTCCCGTCCGGCGCCACCCGGTTGGGCAGCGTCTGCGACAGCGCGACCAGCAGCAGCAGCGACAGCCAGGGCGCCGCGGTGCCGAGGAATCTCAGGATGACTGCGGCTCTCATAATCACTGCGTCGCCAGTCGGAAGGACATCACGGGAAACTCGAGCCAGCGCACCATGCGCAGCACGCCCACGAGCACGATCAACGCCAGCGGGAGCATCGCCCACCCCGCCAGGTCGTGGAAGACCTGAGCGGTGTGCACGTTGCCGTAGCCGAAGATCAGGCTGGTGGGAACCAGTCGAATCACGTTGCACACGATCGCCACCACGGGCGACAGCGCGATCAGAATCAGCCGGGTGGCCGGCTTCAGCGGCGTGCCGAAGGCGAACGCGTATACCACGAGGGTGAGGGCGAAGACCATGCGCATGCCGTTGCACGCCTCGCCCACCGCGACCTGCTCGCCGTTGATGATCAGCACGTTCCCGCTCTTCAGGCTGCTCACGCCGATGAGCTCCAGCGTCGCGTGCGTCACCCCGGTGGCCATCTCCTGCAGCGGCCAGGCGAGGCTGTGGCGGATGCCCCCCGGAATGGGAAGAAGAAACGCCAGCACCGCGAACACGGGGGCAAAGAGGCGCAGCGGGATCGGGCCGGTGAAGGACAGCAGCACGCCGATGAGGGTCACCATCGCCCCGCCGTGCCAGGCCACCTGGATCCCCGCCTCGAATCCCCACCAGCTCGCCAGCCAGCCTCCCGCCACCACCGCGGGACCGACCAGATTCGGCCGCAGCGCCACATAGCGCACACGACTGCGCCGCAGCCACAGCAGCCACGCCGCCACGAGCGGCGCCAGAAAGATGTGCGACTGCTCCTCGTCGCGCAGCCCGATGTTGATGATGTCCATCAGCGGCTGGCGATGCAGCCAGATCGCAACGCCGGCCAGCAGCGTGAGGAACGCGTAGTCGCGCGCGCGCCAGATTCGCCGGGGGGGAATCTTCATGAACCGGCGACTCCTGTTCGATCGGCGGCCGGTATCGCGGCCGGCGGGGCAACCCGCGCCGGCGCGCCGGGCACGATGCTTCGAATCACCTCGCGGCGGGCGGTGATCGCCGCCAGCGGGCCGACGATGCTCTGGCTGATGATGGCCCCGCCTCCGATGGTGGCCCCCGACAGCAGGACGCTGTCGTGCACCACCGCCCCGTCCTCGATGAGCACGCCGTCCTCGATGATGCAACGCCCGTCCAGCACGGCCGAAGAGGACACCGAAGCCTGCGGCGAAAGCCGAATCGACCGGACCCCGTCTTCGACGGAGGACAGACTCTCGCGCAACGCGGCCAGGTACTCGCCGCGATCGAACAGCCGCAGCAGGCGCGCGCCCACGCGGGCGGCGCCGACCGCGACGCCGTCGCCGGCCAGCGCGGGAAGGAACTGCTCCTTCAGGTCGAAGTAGCCGACGGGGGGAACCATGCCGAACGTTCGGCGGGCGAAGGCGTACACGCCGGCCGGCTCGTCGGCCCCGCACACGCCGACCACGCCCGAACGGTCGTCCCGCCACGCGTCGCGCAGCGGGGCCAGCGAGGCCGGCGGCAGGGCGTTCGCCTCGATCACGATGACGATCGCCTCCTCCTCCAGGTCGCCCGTCACGTCGCGCAGGATTCCCCCCGCGCCGCGCCACGAGGCGGGCTCGGCGATGCCGCGCACCGCACCCCGCGCATCGTCGGCGGCGCGCGATCGTCCCCCGCGCTGATGGCACGATTCGATCGCCTGAACGTCGTGCTCGGTGTTCACCACGATGCGCACGTCGTGCAAGCCGTCGATGCCGGCCAGGGCGCGCAGCCACGCGTCGAGCACCGTCCCCTCAGACCCCATCGGCAGGCACAGCGCCGGCACGTCCAGCGCCTCGCGCAGCGGCGACGGACGCAACGTGCCGGCCAGCAGTACCGCGGTGAGAGGTCGATCCATGACGCTCGGTTCCACGCTCTTCTTCTTCTCGTTCAAACGCGGCGGCCTCAGCCGTGACGCGTCTCCCAGGGGAATCCGTTCACGCTGTCATGCGCCCGGCGATGCTCGTCCGGCTGCGTCGGGTCGTAGGCGTGCGTGACGTAGTACAGCAGCCCCGCGGGCGCCGGCCCCACGCAGGCGGCGCCGTGCCACAGCGGCGGGGGAATCACCAGCACGCCGCGCCGCTGCTCGCCCATCACCAGCATCCATGCCTTGTCATCCGATTCGCGATACACGCCCGCCTTGAGATGCCCGGTCAGGCAACACCAGAAATCCGTCTGCTTGTCGTGTCGATGCCACGCCTTGATCACCTGCGGATACTGCATCGAGAAGTTGATCTGCCCCCGCTCGCTCATCGCGCCGGCGAGGAGGTTCATGAGCGACCAGCCGCGGTCGTCCGTGTACGGCTTGACCGGCACGAAGACGGGTTCGCCCTCGCGCTTCGCCAGCTCGTGCGCTTCGACAAAGGATCCTTCAAACGTCGTGGGGGCATGAGTCTCCAACCGCCCGTCTCCTCGTCTCTGCGCCGCGGTGTGCATCTCCGTGCAGCTTGCTGTCATATCCGCTCTTTCCGATTCAATGTCCGTCAGGGGCAATCGCCGGGCACGGACAGCCCCGCGTCGGCGGCGGCGCACGATGCACCGGACGCGGCGACATCCCCGCAGCATCGTTTATCGGTTCCGCGGGAAGGCCGTTGAAGGCGAACCGGCGCAAAAGCCCGGGCAGTTGAAACGCCCGCGGCGAGGGCGATCGGGGCGGGTGCCGACGGTTCTGATAATGCCGCCGCCGCACCCCGTCCGCGCCGCGGCCCCCCGGCCGCAGCGCCTGTTATCGGCGCTTCGGGCATCTGCCGCCGACCCCGGGGCAATGCGCCCAGGCCCCGGGGCGTTGACCTTCCCCGCCGGGCGCTGCGCGATCCGTCCGTCGCCCGCGATGGGTCTATGATTCGCCTCCCCCCGCCGCCCGCCGGCGCCGGCCGACGCAGCCGGCCCCGCGGGGGTCCAGAGAAGGAGATCACGCGAGCCCATGTCCGCCTCAACCCTCTCATCGGCGCTGGGGGTGCTCTTCTCCCGCCTGCTCGTGCCCGGCTGGCTGATGACCGGCGCGCTGTTCAAGCTGTATTACCGCAGCCCGCGGAGCCTGCCGGAGACGATCTGGAAGAACGCCTACGAGATCATCGACCTCGATCTCCTGCTCCGCGGGATTATCGGGCTCGAACTGGTCATCGCGGGGATCATGTTCTTCTCCCGCCGCTTCGCCCGCCCGACGGCCATTGCCCTGCTGGTCGTCTTCTGCCTGATCCTGCTCAACGAGATGCGGATCGGCGCCGCCTCCTGCGGCTGCATGGGCAAGATCGTCATGCCGCCGTGGGTGATGCTGGTGATCGATGTCCCGCTGCTCATCGGCGTCCTCGTCTTCCGGCCTTCCGGGGGCCGGCCCCCGGAAGTGCGGTCAACAGCATCTGCCGAAGGCAAGCCGGCGATGAACCCCTGGCCGGCCGTGTTCGCCCTCGCCTGGGTCCTCTTCAGCTTCGGTCTTGCCTTCGGCGTGCCGGATGTGAAGGTACAGCAACCCGACGACACGGTCGCCGTCAGGCCCAATCCGGGCAATGGCGATCCCGCCGCCAACCCGGGAGACAACGCCGACACCGGCGACGACCAGGGCCGGGATGGTGATCCAGACGAGTCGAAGCCGGGCGAGGAAGGCAACGATGATCCGCCCGATCCCGGCGAGGTCGTCGAAGGTCCCGAGCCGCCCCCGCCGTCAACGCCGCGCGGCCCTCAGCCCCCCCCGTCCTGGCACGTCTTCGAGGTCGATGAGTACGCGGGCAAGCGCTGGAACGAGATCCCCTTCACGCGCTTCCTGCGCACGCAGCCGGAGGACATCAACTCCGGCCGACGTTATATCGTCCTGTACAACCCCACCTGCGATCACTGTTATGACGTGTTGTTGACGTACTTCACGGGCGAGCTCCCCGCGCCGACCACGGTGATCGCGATTCCGGAGACGAAGACGGGCTGGTCAGAGGAAGAGGCGTACCCCATGCCGTGCGAGGCGTGCGCGAGGCTCGAGCTTCCCCTCGGCTGCGACTGGCTCGTCCTGCCTCCGGTCGTGATCGCCTTGGAAGACGGCGTCGTGCAGTGCGCCAAGGAAGGCGAAGATCCCATCGAACCGGAATGCCTCATCTGGCACTGAACACACCGCGTCGGCGCTCGAATGTTCTCCTGCGCCTGTAGAGGGGTGACAAATGCCTGTCACCCCTCGCGAGGCTGTGATTCGTGAACCCGCCTCGCTGACGGATCTTCCCGCCCCGGCGGAGTCGGTCAGCGGAGTATCTGCAGAAAAAGAGCCTTCAGTCTCCCCATCCCCCCGATCCGGTGTAATCTATCGTCAGGTAAAGGCATTTCGAAAGGGGGTGAGCCGTGATTGGGCATCACCAGGGTCTCTTGAAGCGAATGGGACGGGCTGCCGGCGCTCTCGTTTGCAGTCTGTTCGTAACTCTCGGCGCTTCGGTCGCCCACGGGCAGTGCCGGTACGAGGTGACGGTCATCGAGGGGCCGCGGTCGGACGCGCTGGGGCAGGCGTTGCTGTACGGGGTGGGGCTGAATGAGCAGGGGCACGTGGTCGGATACTTCCACTACACCGGCGGCTGGAACCGGCCGTTTCTGTGGACGGATGAGACAGGACTGGTCGAGTTGCCTCTGCCGCCGGACTCGTACGAGGCGTGGGCCGGCGACATCAATGAGGCGGGTCAGATCGTGGGGTCGATGACTCACAACGACTTGGGATTCCGCGGCTTCCTGTACGAGGACGGCGAATATACGGTTGTTGGCCCGGTGATCCCGGACGCCGGCTGGTCCTCCAGTTCGGCGATCAACAACGATGGAAGGGTCGTGGGCTACCGCAGCATCACCGAGGAAGTCAATCCCTACAACGCGTACATCTGGTCAGCCGAGGATGGCTTCACTGATCTTGGGGTCATGGAGGGTCCTTACAGCGCCGCGCGGGATATCTCGGAAACTGGTCTTGTCGTCGGGTGGACAGGCTACCCCACTCCCGCTGATGAGGCATTCCTATGGGACGACGGAGAACTCACGATCCTCGGCCCGATTCCGGGTGGGATCTCCAGCTCCGCACGAAGCGTCAACAACCGCGGAGAGATCGTGGGCAACAGCGCGACGGAGGTGGGCCGGAGCAGTGAATTGCGCGGTCTGGGATTCATGTGGCACGAGGGCGACTGGACTCTGCTCCAGCCCATCGCCGGATACGACGAATCCGGCGCAGCTGCCATCAACGACCTGTCTCAGATCGTCGGGTCAAGCGGCCCCATCGGTCCCGGCGGGAGCCACCCAACACTCTGGCAGAACGAGCAGCCTTGGGACCTGAACGATCTAGCGAACGTCGAGCACGGGTTTACCATGGAGGCGTGCGATGACATCAACAACAGGGGTCAGATCATCGCTGAAGGCTATGATGCCCAGTACATTAGCGTCACATTTCTCCTCACGCCGATCGGCCGGCCAACGGGTGACATAACCGGTGATTGTAATGTCGGGGTGGCCGATCTGCTCTTCCTATTGGCCGAGTGGGGAAAGACAGACTCCCCGGCCGACATCAACGACGATGGGGTCGTCGGCGTGTGGGATCTGCTCGCGCTGCTTGGCGATTGGGGATCGTGATGAGCTAACCGCTCTCTTTGTTTTCGACGGCGAGGGGAGAGAAAGGAGGTAAAGACACCGAACCAGATCGCATGAGTTGCATGGGGCATCCTTCTGTGGGGACCGCCATGTCTGCACATCCCGGGTGGATGCCAACTCAGTCAATCACGTACTGAAAAGGAAACGAACAATGTGTAAGACACGAACAATCATCGTGTGCGCCATGGTTGCGCTCGTCTGGACGGCCTTTTCGCGCGACGCCGTCGCTCAGCCAGCCGCCCCGACCGTGCACGTCGATGGCAACGTGAACAACCCCGGTCAGGGAGATGACTGGGGCGAAGGGCATGCCTACAAGTACTTACAAGATGGGCTCAGTAAGGCCGCGTGGTACGTCGATCCAGATGGCGGCGGCTATGACTCTGCTGAGGTCTGGGTCGCCGCGGCGGAGGACCCCTATCGGCCCAGCGCCACCGTCGATCGCGATGCGTCCTTCCATCTCGTCAACGGCATCGAACTCTACGGCGGCTTCGCCGGCCACGAAGCGGAACTCAATGACCGCAACATCTTCCAGAATATCACCATACTCTCCGGTGATCTTGAAGATGACGACGATCAACCGAACGGCGACATGCTCGACAACTGCTACCATGTCATCACGACAGCGGTACTGGGCGTGGTCGATTGTCGGATCGACGGCTTCGTCATCCAAGCCGGCAATGCCGATGGAACGTCCCTGACGGACCCAGAATCAGATAGCGGTGGTGGCATGCTCGCCGCGTGTAAGACGATTGCCATCGTCAACTGCACGTTCAAGGACAACCTGGCCGGCTGCACGGATCCGTTCGAGGATCGCACGAAGGGGCACGGCGCGGCGCTGTACATCAAGGCGCCACCGGGAACTCCTGCGGAGCCGGTGCCCGGCCCCGAAATCGTCGACTGCACCTTCCTCAACAACACCGCGCTATGGGGCGGCCGAGGGGGAGGGCTGAAGGTCGCAAACGGAGGCCTGGTGCACCTGACCAACTGCCTCTTCGCGTGGAATGAGGCGGGCAGCGGCGAGTACGCCAGCGGGTGGGGCGGCGCGATCCTGAACGAGGCCAACATCGAGCTGACCAACTGCACTCTGGCGAACAACACGGCAGTCAGCGGCGCCGGCTCCTCGCAGGGAGGCGGACTGCACTGCCGTGCGGCCGGGCAGTCATTCCAGGCAACACTCTACAACTGCATTTTCTGGGCGAATGTCGCGGCCGAAGGGCATGAGATCTTCCTCGGCTCGCCGTGCGGCGACCCTGAAACCCCCGGATTGATCGTGGATTACGCGGACATCCAGGGCGGGGAGGCCGGGATCGGCGGTTATGACCCCGATTGCGTCGATTGGGGCGATGGCAACCTCGATCCGCCGGAGGACCCGATGTTCGGGAACCCCTCGGCGAATCCCCCCAACTACCGCCTGAGGACCGGGTCGCCATGCATCGATGCCGGCGATCCCAACGAGTCCATCATCCCCGCGGACGGTTACGATGTGGATGGTGATGATGACGACACCGAGCGCACGCCGGATCTCGATCATCGAGACCGGATCCTCCATGGCGGGGATGGGCTTGTGGTGGACATGGGCGCCTATGAGCACTACGCCGACTGCGTCGGGGACCTCGACGGAGACCAGTTGGTGAACACGGCTGACCTGCTCATCCTGCTGGGCAATTGGGGCACCAGCGGTCCGGGGGACCTCGACGGCAACGGCGTGGTGAACACCGCCGACTTGCTCACCCTCCTGGGCAACTGGGGGCCGTGCGGGCGAGTGGGTGCTGTCTCCCCGCCCCAGTCGGTCCAGGACTGCATCAGCCGCTACCTCGGCGATCCAGTCAAGCTGGAGGCCTGCATCGAGGGAATGATCCGCGCCGGAACCCCGTGACCGGGTACAGCATCACGACGCCTGACTCCGGCATTGAAATCTACAGCCTGACATCGCAGCCCGACCGGTTCCCCGGTCGGGCTTTCTCTACAGCAGCACCCGTCGTTCAGAACCACCACGGTTTGCCGGGCTTCTCCTCGATGATGACTTCACTGAGGTAGCCGACGGCCTTGATGAAGCCTTCCTCGATGCTCATGAGCGGGTCTTCGTGCTCGATGCTGAGCACGCCGTCGTAGCCGTAGCGGCGGAGCATGGAGATGAACGGCTTCCAGAACTCGTCGCCGTGCCCGTAGCCGCAGGTGCGGAAGGTCCAGGCGCGGTGCTTGAGGTCGCCGTAGGGCCGGCCGTCGTTGTAGCCGTTGATCGGGCCCTCGTACCGATCGAGCTCGGTGTCCTTGGCGTGGACGTAATAGAGCAGGCCGGCCTCGCCCAGCTCGCGGGCGGCGAGGACGGGGTCGATCCCCTGCCAGAAGAAATGCGACGGATCGAGATTCGCCCCCAGCGGCGTCTTGCCGCGCATGCCCGCGGCCTTCGTCGCCCGCTTGGAGAGGCGGATGAGCGTCTCGGGGTTGTAGACGCAGAAGCCCGGATGCGCCTCCCAGGCGACCTTGACATTGTGCTCCTTGCACAGCTTGGCCTGGGCGGCCCAGTACGGCACGAGCACCTCGTCCCACTGGTAGGTCAGGATCTCCTGATAATCGGGCGGCCAGGCGCAGGTCACCCAGTTGGGCATGCGATCGTTGGCCGACCCGCCCGGGCAGCCGGAGAAGGTGATGACGGTGTCCGTGCCCAGCTTGGGGGCGAGCTTGACGGCGGTGACGAACGCATCGTGATCGTGCGTCGCGTGGGCCTTGTCGGGATGGACCGGGTTGCCGTGCACGGCGAGGCCGGACAGCTCCAGGTCGTGCTCGCGGAGCTTGGCCTTGATCTCGTCCTGGAGCTTGGCCGAACCGAGCACCTCGCCGGGCTCGAAGAAGGGTGCGCCGGGATAGCAGCCGACGGGCAGCTCGATGGCGTCGAGGCCGACCTCGGCGCAGTAGTCCAGCACATCATCAAGCTGCATTCCGGTGAAGAGAGCCGACATCACACCGAGCTTCATGGTCCTGCTCCTCAGATTCCGCCGTGCCGGGCGGGTGGGGGTATCCAGAGGTGTCGAGGGCGCCCAGCATCGCCGAAGCCGGTCCAATCGGCAAGCCGGGTCGTTGACGGGGGGCGAGGTTTGGCGGGAGAATGCCCCGATGCAGTGTCAATTCCTGCCCTCACTGGTCGTCGTGCTCATCGCGCTCGCCGCGGGCGGGGGGCTGGCCGCCCAGGATGCCGAGACGGCGCCGGCCCAGCCGCCACAGGCCGATCCGCCGGCCGGGGAGGACGCGAAGCCGCGGGTGATCGTCCGCGTGGACCGCACCACCGAAGTCAAGGGCCACATCGAGCTGGAGGAGGAGGATGTGATCGTCGTCCGCACGCCGGACGGCGAGGTGCGGAGCTTCGCCAAGGGCCTGGTGCTGCGGATCGTCCGCCTCGTCGAGCCCGAGCCAGGCCAGACGGGCGTGGTGGTGCTGGAATCGGGGCAGATGCACGAGGGGGTCATTCTCGAGGATGACTTCGATCACGTGCTCGTCGAGATCGAGGGGATCGAGGCGCGGTTCCGACGGGAGGTGGTCGACTACGTGGTGCTCAATCCCACGTTCCGGGAGCAGTACGAGGCGTACAAGGCGGCGCTCAAGCCGGAGATGGCCCAGCGCAGGCTCGCCCTCTGCCGGTGGCTGGTGGATGAGCGGCGCTACGACCTGGCCGAGCAGGAGCTGACCTCGCTTCTGGACGACCACGAACTGCCCGAGGCGCGCCGACTGCTGCGGATCGTCAGGGCCCAGCTCGCCCTGCGCGAGAAGCCGCCGAAGCGCGACGAGGCCGAAGAGGAACCGGACAGGCCGGAAGTCGAAGCAGACTCCGAGCCGAACCTCATCAGCGAGGAGGATGTCAACATCATCCGCGTCTTCGAGATCGATTTCGCCAACCCGCCGCGGGTGGTGATCCGCAAGGAGACGATCGAGCGGCTGATCAATCGCTACGGCACGAACAAGCTCATCCCCGCCTCGCAGGAAGAGCGGGAACGCCTCTACCGGGCCGACCCGATCGCACTCGTGCGGCTGATGTTCGAGTTGCGGGCGCGGGACCTGTACGGCGAAATCGAGGTGCTGACGGAGCCGCACGCGCTGGATCTCTTCCGCCGGCGGGTGCACGACACGTTCCTCATGAACAACTGCGCCACGAGCCGCTGCCACGGGGGACCGGACGGCGGGCGACTGATCCTCCATCGCCGCAACTCCCGCGATGCACGCGTCCGCTACACCAACCTGCTCATCCTCGAGCGGCTGGAGCTGGACCCTCAGTGGCCGCTGATCAACTACCAGAAGCCGCTCGATTCACTGCTGATCCAGTACGGGTTGCCGCCGGAGGAGGCGAGGATGCCGCACCCGCCCGCCCCGGGCTGGAAGCCCGTCTTCCGAAGAGCCAGCGATCGGATGGTGCGGTACACGCAGCAGTGGATGCGTTCGATGTTCCGGCCCCGGCCGGACTACCCGGTCGAGTACGAGCCGCCCACGATCGAGGGGGCGGACGCGGACGAGACAGGCCCGGAGGGGCAAGAGGCGCCCGAGCGGGCGGATCGATGAAGGCCGGCCCCGGC
>JAXHTH010000119.1:0-4372 GCA_034211115.1 Planctomycetota bacterium
ATCTGAACGGCGATGGCATCGTCAATGTCCGCGATCTGCTCGCACTTCTGGGCGCATGGGGCGCGTGCGAGAATCCCTGCCCGCCAGCCTGCATGGGGGACACGAACTTCGACTGCACGGTGAATTGGATTGACCTGCTGACGCTTCTTTCCAACTGGGGTTGATGCCGCAGGGGCCATCGCCTGCCCTGGCAGGCCGTGGCGGTTATGCCGGTTATGCGGATCCTGCGGGCTGGTGAGCGGGGGTTTGTGGGGGCTTGGGCTCAGGTCGGGCCCTTCCCGGCTCGATGCATCAACGTTCACCCGCTTGCGCCGGGCGAGGCGGGGTGGTGACAGTGACGCCTTGGTCCAGATGTGAAGAGAGAAAGGAACCGAACATGACGCGTGGGAAGCTCACGATGCTCGCGACGGCCCTCGCCGCCTCCGCCGCCCTGGTGGCCGGCTGCTCCCAGTCCACGACCACGAGCTGGAAGAACGACGATTCGTCCTTCGCCCAGACCGACAAGACGATGTACCTGTTCTTCTCCGAGGTCGCGGTGTGGTACCAGCCCGATCAGAAGACCTGGTACTGGTACGAGGATGGGGACTGGTTCAAGAGCCGCGTGGTGCCGCAGGTGGTCGCGCGGAACAACTTCCGGCCCAAGATCGTCGAGCTCCAGTCGCCGACGACCTTCGAGCAGCAGGCGGTCGTGTTCGCCGGGTTCAATCGCTACCAGGTGGACGGTCCGAAGCAGACGGCGGTGACGACACAGCGCCGCACGTTCACCACCGCCGCCAGCGAGCGCGATGCGCAGCAGCAGGGCGGCTTCGCGACCGGCCAGTCCGATCGGCCCAACAACTGACCGGGCGAGATGGGGGAGGAGCGTCCGTGGGAGCGGAGGGGGGTTTCCGACCTTTCTCTGCTTCTCACGGGCGATGAACGAAGCGGCCGGGCCCGCGGTCGGCCATCGCGTGATGGCCCGCCGGCGGTCCGGCCGTTCGTGTTGTGGTCGGCGCGGGGGTCGCGCGGCGCGTCGACCGTAGCGCCGTCGCCGCCCGGTCGTCATTCCTCTTCGACCAGGCCCAGTCGCTGAAGCTGATCCTCGCCGAGCGCGGCGCGAAGCTGCCGCAGCGCCTTCTCGTTGAGATCGTTGCGATCGAAGCGCAGCCGCTCGAGCCGGGTGCGGCGATCGCGGCGCTTCTGCCAGTAGTCCGGGCCGCGGTCGACGTCGGGCCCGCTCTGGCGGGCTTCTTCGGCCTGGAGGTCGGCCATCTGTTCACAGAGGTCGGCGTAGGCGCCGCGGTACTCGACGAGGATGTCATTGATCCTGGTTCGCTGGCTGCTGCTCAGGTCGGGCAGGGCGAGGGCGGCGACGAAGTGCCCCTCCGCCGCGGTCGGATCCTCGTACACGCCCGGGAAGGCCTGGCGGCGGTAGGCCGTGTGCACCGACGATGCGGCGCCGGTGGGAAGCCGGTCCATGATCTCCCGCAGCGTGCGCCGATTGAGCTCGGTGATCGCGGCCTCCGCCTCGCGGAGCTGCCGGCCCAGCGTGTCGCGGAGTCGGCGGAACTCCTCGGCGATCGAGCGATCGAAGCGGCCGCCCGATTCCCGGCGCTGGGTGGCGATGGCGGCGCTGAGCCGCTCCGTTCCCCGGCCGTACTCCAGGGCCAGCTCGAAGCGCTGTCTGAACGCCTCGACGGCGGCCTGTTCGTAGTCCATCAGCACCGGCTCGAGGGCGGTGCGATCCTCATGGTCCAGGTGCTGCCCGTCGACAAGGGCCGTCAGATCGATCCGGAACTCGAGATGATCAGGTGTCGAGCGCCCGAAGAACATCCGATTCCCCTGGCGTCGGAACCCGGTTCCCACCCGCGCGGCATCCCGGTTGTATGCCGCGCGCTGGCGCATCAGGCGCAGGCGGCGCAGCGCGGTCACGGACGAGGCATCGTCATCATCGACCAGCGCCAGATCGACGTTGTCGAAGAAGGACTCATCGAGGGCGAGAATGCCGTCGAACGCCTCGCGACGGAGGTTGAAGAGACGATCGATCACGTCTGCGGACGGCGGCTGGACGTCCTCGTTGACGGGATCCAGCACCCACATGTTTTTCGTGAGATCGAGGATGGGCGCGATGAGCTGTTCGCGAAGCTCCTCGAAGCTGTCCCGATAGTCGTTGTGAAGAACGTTGAGAATCGTCTCCTGATCGTCCTCGAGATCCAGCCAGGCGGCGATGCGTTCGGCCTCGAAAGCGCTGATGGGGGGCGGGAGATACGGATCGGGTCCGGCGGCGCCGGGCCGGGCGGGCGCCTCGTCGTCAGTCGGCGCGGAGCCGGGGCGGGGCCCGGCCGGGGCGCGGCGGCGGGTGGTGGTCATCCCCCCCGTCGTGGTGCTGAGCGCGGGCCCCGCGTCGTCGCTCGGCTCGGCCCGTGCGCGGTGCAGGTCCTCGGCGAGATCCGTTCCCAGCAGGGCCAGCAGCGACTCGCGGGCGCGCTCATTGAGCGCATCGCGTTCCTCCTGGAGCTTCTCCAGCCGCTCCCGGGCGTCGTTGTCCGACCGGCTGCGCCGGCCGAAAAACGTCCCTGACTTCCGCACATCCTCCCACGCGTCGATCATCTGCCGGGCCAGCCGCTCGTGTCGATCTTCGAGGACCTGCCGGGCGCTTTCGATGGCCTCGTGCTGCTTGCGGCTGAGATCGGGGAGACTGAGCGCCGCGTCATATTGTGCCAGGCATTCGGTCATGCCGCGGTGGACGTCCGGGTAGGCCTGCCGGTAGTACTCGGCGCGCAGCCGTTCGGCCGCATCGTCGGGCAGCACGGTGGCGAACTGTCGGAAGAACCGGAGGTTGAGGGCGGAGGTCCTGGAGGCCTCGGCCATGACGTCGGCGCCGGCCTCGGCGAGGATGTCACGGAGCTGCCCGCGGAACCGGTACATGTTCGCGCGCGGATCGCCGCCCGGGTTGAGCTTTTCGAGCTCCTCGATCATGTTCAGGTACATGTTCCTGGTGGCGCGGTAGAGATTGCGCAGGCTGCCGGTGAGCTGATCCTCGTAGCCGGAGACGGCCGGGGCGAGCTTCTCGCGTTCGTTCGGCGCCAGCTCGATCAGCTCGATGAAGCGGGCGAGATCGATCCGCGCGCCGGGATTGGCGTAGCCCACGAAGCGCACCAGCCCGCTGCGATAGCGTTCGCGCTGGCGCATCTGGCGCACGCCGGGCATTGCCTGCGTCTGGTCCTCGCTGAGCACGGTCTGGATCTGGTTGAACAGCCCGTCATCGAGCGACTTGATCCGGCTGATGAGGCGATCGAGCTCGTTGAGGCTGCGCTTCGCTTCCCGGCTGTCGGCGCCGAACATGAAACGGCGGAGGATGCCCGCCGACTCCTCCAGAAACGGGTCGAGCTCCGCCTCCCGCAGCCGGCGAAACTCCTCAAGGTACCGGGCGTGATAGGCGTCGACGGCCAGCCGCTGATCCTCGCTGAGCCCCAGCCGATGAGCGTAGGCGGACAGATCCTGATCGGCGATCGGGTCGGGAAGCATCCCGTTCATTCCCTGCCCGCAGGCGGTCGGCGAGGGCAGGCAGACGAACCCGATCAGAATCGTGAGGAACGCGAAGCTCGCGAACGGGCGGTTAGGGAGGGGGAGGAGCGGTCGCGGCATGGTCAGTCCTTCCTGCGCAACAGGCGCCCTCGGGCCGGCCGAGGCGCGCACACGCCGATCGCCCCCGCGCCGGCCGGGGAGATTCATCGGTGCAACGCCCGGCCGGGGGCGGTTATTACGGCCCGATGTAGCGAGCGTAGACCGATCGGGCCAGCTCGGGCCGGCCGGTGCCTCGGATGATGGCCCGCCCGTCGGGGAAGACGGTGATCTCGATCGCCTCGCCCTCCTCCCCTCGCTCGCCCTCGAGCACGCCCCGGGCGAGGAAGCGATTGGCGATGAACGTCCCGTGCGGGGCCAGGCGCCGGGCGAGGGCGGCCGGATCGATCGGCGCGCCGGAATCCGGTCGCGAGGGCGGGGTGATCTGCACCGCGTTCAGCCCGCAGAGGGCGGCCGCCGCCTCCGTGCCGCGCCCGGCGAGAAACACGAACTCACCGTCACCACAACACGGACACCTCCCGTCCCGGGCACCGCTCAGATCGAGCCGCGCGAAGCGGCCGGACCAGGCGTCGATGGACAGCAGGCCTCGTTCGACGGCATCGATGTCGCCGGTGATGAGCTTGATCGCCTCCGCCGCCTGCCGGGCGGCGACGAGCATCACCAGCGGTCCGAGCACGCCCGCCGTGTCGCAGGTCGGCCCGGTTCCGGGATATTGGCCGACAGGACCGGAAACTCGACCTGATCGACGAAATTCGCCAGCGCCGTCGGCCCGTCGTCGAATTCGTGGTTGCCGACGGCCATGGCGTCG
>JAXHTH010000120.1:0-14260 GCA_034211115.1 Planctomycetota bacterium
CGGGGGTGGGGGCCGGGGCGGGGGCCGCCGCGCGACGCGGAGCGTCGGGCCACCTTCGGAGCGCACGACGCGGCGCGTCGCGCCACCGCTACGCGGCCGGGACGGCCGCGCCACTCGCTGTTCCGTCAGGGGCATTCGCCCCACGCGGCAAGCAGCGCCAGCAGGTCGGCGGTGTCCGTGTCGCCGTCGCCGTCGACGTCGCCGTCCGGCGTGCCCCACGCGGCGAGAAGGAACAGGAGATCGGCGGTGTCCACATCACCGTCGCCGTCGAAGTCGGCCGGGCAGGCGTTGGGATCGATCACGTCCACGCGGAACGCGCTGGCGGTCTCATCGGCGATCGGCAGCCAGTCCTCGCCTTCCCGGCGCAGCGTGTGCGGACAGGTCACGCCAATGCTGTTCATGCACCAGCCGCACCGTGTCGTTTCGCCCCCGATCGCCCACAGCCAGTAGAAGCTCCCCTCTTCGAGAATCGATTCGCCGCTGGCGACGAGATGGATGGGCGGGTTCCACTGCGACCACGAGTCGAACTCGGTGATCACCCATTCTTCCATCACGTTCTCGGGATCGGGCGGCTCGTTCTCGACGCCTTCGACGAGGCGCAGGGTGACGACATCCGGTTCATCATCGAGCGGGACGTACCACATCGCGACCCAGATGTCGGAGACGGCCCCGCCTGCGGTGGGGACGAACCCCATCGCCTGCTCGACGCCGTACTGGCCTTCGACGTTCTCGCCGGCGACGGTCCAGCCCAGGCCGTGGTTGTAGTCCCAGCCGTCGTGTCCGGGCCCGAAGTTGTTGTAGACGGTGATCTGCGCACCCGCGGCGGCGGTCAGGATCGCCGCGAGGAGAACGGCGGTGCAATACAGCGGGTTTCTGCACATGTGGATGACTCCTTCACTCCCCCGGCGACTGTCGGAGGCGTGCCCCGCGTCGGCGGCAGGGCTCGCCGGGTTCCAGCCTATCACGCGATGCGGGGCGCGCCGAGGGAAAAAGATGCCGTCGGTGGCATCACTCATCGCTCATCGCTCATCGCTTCCTCGCGCTGCGGATCCCACGATGCCTGCTTCTCGCCTTCACCAGGCCTTCAGTTCTTCAGGGACGAGCCGCCGGAACTCGCGCAGGCACTGGAGACGGTCGTCGAGGCGATCGAAGGTCATCTGCCCGCCGGCGACGAGGGCGACGTGGCCGGGGTTGATCTGCCAGACGGCGTCCGGGTGGGCGGTGATGAACCGCTGCATCTCCGGATGCAGGAGGGCGAGGGCGAAGTCTTCATCGGCGGCCTTGACCGTGCGCGTCGCGTTGAACGATTCATCTTCCAGCAGCAGCCCGCCGCGCCGGCCGACGCGGTAGAGCAGCCGGCTGAGCAGATTCCGCCGGCCGATTCTCGTGGGCGGCCAGTTCGGGGCCTCCACGACGCAGACGGTGTGATAGATGGGTACCGTCGCCTGGCCGGTGGTGATCATGTAGAAGTGCTGGAAGGCGGTGACGGGCCGGTCATCGAGGGAGCCGGTGAAGACGTGCTGCACGCGGCCGGAGCGGGGGATGCCGGGCAGGGGCCCGAAGGCGCGATGAAAGCCCTTCTCCGCCTTGTCCTCGTACGCGAGCCCGAGACGTGCGGCGACCTCCTCCGGGCCCGCGATCGTCTGGAGGTGTCTGCGGTTCGCGGCGCGGACGATGATGACGATGATCACGACAACGACGCCGACGCCGATGAGGAAGGCGGCGATCACCGCGGGCATGACGCGGACGCCGCCCCCGGACCCGCCGGCCCTGCCCAGCGCCTGCACGAACAGCGCCACGCCCATCAACACGGCGATGCCGAGGATGATCATGATCACGATGGTGCGCCGACGCTGCCGTGCCTGCATACACAGATCCTATCGCCGGTTCACGCGTCCGACGTGACCGATTCTCCCGAGGCGGACGGGAAACGGTGCCGCACGGGAAGGCAGGTCGTGTTCAGGACAGGCGTATGCCGTCGGTTCGAAGGGAGCGATCCGGATTGTCGAGATCACCGATACGGCGCATGGGGACCGGCACGCCGGCTGATCACGAACGCCGGCGCGCTGCGGAGCGCGCCGGCGCAGGCGGTGGATGATGACGTTGAAGGCTCAGCGTCGGCGGCGCGAAGCGCCCAGCGCGAGCGCGGCCAGGGCGGCCGGCGTTGCCGGGGCGGGCACGAGCGGGACGTCCGGCGGCGTGGACTGGAAGTCCGGCGCCCAGCTCCAGCCGACCCAGTCGCCGTGGACGAGGTCGTGCGTGCCGAGCCCTCCGCTCCAGTCCCAGTTCTCGCCGTCCGTGCTCAGCCACTGGCTCCAGTAGCCGTTCTCGAGCCAGCCTTCTTCATACCAGTCATCGGGATCGGTCTTGCCGAAGCCGTCGAGATCGACGTCCCAGCCGATGCCGAAGACCGCCTCCTCGGGCATGCCGTCCACCCACTCGCGGTAGAAGCGATCGGAGGCATCGTTCACCGCCTCGAGGAGCTCGAGATCGGTGGGCTCCTCGACGACGTCCCAGCGGTAGCCGAAGGCAAGCATGTGCTCGTTCTGCCAGTCGACGATGAGGAGGGCCTCGTTGTCGCCGGACCCGGTCCAGTACTCGATGAGAACATCATCGAACTCGATGAACGCCCCGGCGGGCGCGTTCAGGGCCAGCGCGGCGCCGATGCCGACGATCGCCGCGGGCAGACACCAGTTCCTTGTCATGACACACACTCCTTGCATGGAGACCCCGATTCGCGCGGGGCCGACCCCGAGACAGCGGGATGACAACGACGGCCGTCCCTCGCCGGGCGGATGGTCGACTGAACTGTCCGGGGTCGGAAAGACAGAGTCGGCCGAGTGCATCCTGAGGCGCGAGGGCACCCGTCACGCGTGCCGAGGGCAGGTCTTCCGGCTCAGGGCATGTGGCGGCGGTCGCCTTCCCGCCGGCCTCGCGGGGCCGGCAGTGGCCTTTGACCGCGCCGGGCGGGCGTCACTGCCCGCACGCCCATCACGGCGGCGCGTCCGCGGTGGAATTGGGATGGGGAAGGGCTATTGGCTGCTGGCTCCTCGCTGTCGGCCGGCGGCCGGCTTTTCGGCCTTCGGCGTTTCAGCTTTCAGCGTTTCAGCTCTTCACTCGATCCCGCACCACGCTTCCCTTTTCACCCGGACCGGGCCGCAGGCGGTCCGGCCGGGAACCTTCAGCGGCGGCGAGGATACCGCCTCCCGGCCGGCGGAACAACGCCGAGCCCTCTTCCGCGGGACAAAAAGGACGAGTCCATCTGTCAGATTCCCCGCCCCGGCCCGCAGAGGGAATAGAGGGCTGATCGACGGCCCCGGATCCGGGCCCCGGAGACCGGAAGGCGGATCAGCCGAAGTCTCCCCCCTTCTTCTCAGAGGAGTCCTGCCATGACACCGACCACCCGACAGTTTCTGATCGTGGCCGCGGGATGGACGGTCGCCCTGCTCGGCGTGCCCGCCCTGGCCACCAGCGTCAACGAGGACTGGACCGCCCGCTACAGCCAGGGCGCCGACGACGACGAGGCCAGGGACATCGTCCTCGACGATGCGGGCAACGTCTACATCACCGGCCAGACCATCCGCAACACCCAGAGCTGGGACTGGGACTACATCACCATCAAGTACAACAGCAGCGGCCAGCAGCTCTGGGCGAAAACCTACAACAGCCCGGGCGACGGCCAGGATTACGGCCGCGCGATCGACCTCGACAGCGAGGGCCACGTCTACGTCACCGGCCGCAGCGATAACGACTGCGTCACCATCAAGTACGACACCAACGGCAACCAGCTCTGGCTGAAGCGCACCGAGAACGCCGACGGGTACGACATCCAGCTCGAGCCGCTGTCCGACAGCAACGTCTTCGTCACGGGCCGCAGCGGCCAGAACACCTTCACCATCCGATACCTGACCTCCAACGGCACGATCAAGTGGATCAAGACGGACATAGCCGGCTTCGCCAACGCCCTGGCGGTCACCCACGGCGGCGATGCCTGTATCGCCGGCCAGGACAGCAACTATGACTACGTCGTCGCCAAGTACGATTTCGTCAACGGGACCCGCTTGTGGAAGCGCACCTTCGATCGCGGCGGCATGGACATGGCCCACGACATCGTCATCGACGACGCGGCGACGGTGTACGTGACCGGCGAGAGCCGCACCAGCGACACCGACTGGGACGCCGCCACCGTGAGCTGGGACCTTTACGGCACCTTCCGGTGGTCGGTCGTCTACAACGGGCCCGCCAACGGCTGGGACAGGGCCTTCGCCATCGGCCTCTGCAACTACGGCAATGTCCGCATCGGAGGCTACTCCGAGAACCCCGACGGGAATCGGGACTTCCTCGCGGTGAAGTACGACGGCGCGACCGGCGGCCAGATGTGGGCCGCCACCCACGACGGGCCCGACGGCAACGATGACATCGCTCTCGACCTCGCCGTCGACGCCGAGCGCAGCGTCTACCTCACCGGCTACACGCGCAACGACGCCGGCGACGATGACTACATGACCGTCAAGTTCGACACCGTCGGCGTCTTCCAGTGGGAGATGATCTACGCCGGTCCCAACGGCCGAAGCTACATGGATGACAAGGCCTACGGTATCGCCGTCGACGACGAGGGATACGTGTTGATCACCGGCGAAAGCTACGGCCCGGCATCCGACGATGACTGCCTCACGATCTGCTATTCGCAGAGCAGCGACTGCCCCTGGGATTTCGACGGCGATGGCGACGTCGACACCGCCGATCTCCTGTACCTGCTCGGCGCGTGGGGCACGCCCGACGGCGACGTGAACGACGACGGCACGACCGACACCGCCGATCTTCTCGACCTGCTGGGCCACTGGGGCCAGTGCCCGTGAACGATCAACCCCGTTCGCTGCCCTTTACCTGTACGGCCTGTTGAACGAGTCTGTGCAGGACCGGCGGGCGCGAGCCTACTCCCAGGCCGCGCCCGCTTTTGCGGATGGCATCGAGGCATCGACCGAGCGATGAGCGATGAGTGATGAGTGATCAGACGCCGTTCCGTTGAGCCCCGCGTGGAAGCGCGGGGCTCAATGCCCATCCTTGGTCCGAGGCAGGATCGTCCGTTTTGCCTCATGTCGCAGCGCCGCCCGTCGCCGCGGCCCCGGCCCCCGTCCCCCGGATCCCGGCCCCCGGATCCCAGCCCCCTCTCCCATTACGCCGCTTTCTTGTCCTCTTTGTCGCACCTGGCGCAGGTCCGCGCTGGAAATGGCGTACACCCCGGAGGATGATGCATTCGATGCCGTTCGATTTCAGCTATTCCGGGCCCGAGGATCGCGGGAAGGACTCCGGCGCCTGGCAGACGGACTGGTCGATGATCTTCCGGGCGGTGCACGGGGACGAGGCGCCGGCGGCGGAGGCGTGGGACCAGCTCGCCCGACGCTACTGGCCGGCCATCTACGCCTACATCCGCTCCAGCGGCCGAGACATCCACCAGGCCTCCGATCTCACCCAGGCCTTCGTCTGCGATGTGATGGTTCGCCGGCAACTGCTGGAGTCGGCCGATCCCACCCGCGGGCGGTTCCGGACGCTGCTGATGACGGCGTTGAAGAACTATCTCGTGGAACAGCATCGATTCGCGACGCGGAGGAAGCGCCTGCCCCGCGACGGGAGGCTGCTGGAGCTGGATCGCGAGGGGGGGCCGGCGCTACAGATTCCGGCCGAGGCGACACCGGAGACGGCCTTCTCCGCCCAATGGGGCGCCACCCTCGTCCGCCGTGTCCTCGAGCAGGTTCGCGCCGAATGCCAGGCGCAGGAACTGGGGACGCACTGGCAGGTCTTCGAGGCCCGCGTGGTGAGCCCCATGATGCTCGGCGGGGCCCCCGAGGACTACGGGCTTCTCGTCCGCCGACTCGGGCTGCGCGATGCCGCCCAGGCCTCGAATATGATGGTCACGGTCAAGCGCCGGTTCGCCCGGGCGCTGTTCGAGGCGGTGTCGGGGACGGTGGGCAGCCCGGACGAGGTCGACGATGAGCTGCGCGCGCTGCGGCGCGCCCTGGAGCGACCGGGATGAACGAGCAAGACAGGACGCAGTTGAGCGACGCCATGCGCTGGGCGCTGGACTCGGCCGCGGATCCGTCGATGGCCTCGGCCGACTGGCTGGCAATGGACATCGATCCCTCCCGTCGATCCGCGGTGGCGCTGCTGACCGATGCCCACGTGTCGCTGTCGCAGTTGCGCAAGGCCAAGAGCGTGTACAAGACGATGCGGCTGGTGGGGGAGACGGCGGCGGATCGGCGTCTGGGGGCGCGTCTGTACACGGCGGCGATCGCCGCCGCCCTCGTCCGGCACGGCCGGCGGATCAGCCGGCAGTCCGATGCCGCCCTGCGAAGGGCCTTCCGATCGGTCATGGACGACGAGTCGGTGCCGCAGGACCTGCGCGAGATGGCGGACAAGGCCCTGTTCGTCCTCGATGAGATGCCCTGACCTTTCCGGTCCCTCACCCGGGGCGGGCGACGGAGAGTTGAGGGCGCACGCACGGAGATCGACGCCTTGTCCGAATCACCCTCATCACGCGCCGATGCCGATCACGAGGAAATCGAGCGGAAGTACCTGCTCAGCGCCCTTCCCGCTCTGCCCGAGGGGACCGAGATGCTTCGCATCGAGCAGGGCTACCTGCCCGACCCGGCCGACGAGGCGGGGGAGGGCGAAGGCCCGCGGCCGGAGGGACGCGTGCGCAGAATCATCGAACCCGACGGTTCCGTGCGGATGACGCACACGATCAAGACCGGGCGCGGGGTGAGGCGGACGGAGATCGAGCGGGCGATCACCGCCGAGGAATTCGATCGTTATTGGCCCCTGACGGAGGGGCGGCGGGTGCGCAAGCGACGCTATCGGGCCCGCGACGCTCGGGCCGGGACGGCGCGGGTGTGGGAGATCGATGCCTTCGAGGATCGGGACCTGGTGCTGGCGGAGGTGGAGCTCTCCACGGCGGATGAGGCGATCGCGTTCCCGGCCTGGCTGGCCCCGCACGTGCGGCGAGAGGTGACGGAGGATGCGTCTTATCGGAACTACGCCCTGGCGGTGGGGGAGACGTCCGGCGGGGGGGCGGGGTGACGGGGGCGGTGGGCGGCGGCCCGTCCCCATCGCTAAGATTCGATTCGACAGACTCTTAGCGACACCGCCGGCCGGCCGCCCGGCCGGGCCGGACCCGTTTTCGGGAGCGACTTAACCCTTTTTTGTTGACTCGGCGCGGAACGTCGGTTCTACTGGAGGCAGTAGCGAAGTGCCCAACCGGCCCAGGAGGAGGGGCGGCGGCGCGCGTGAGCTGCGCCGTGTGGGTGTGCGCGGAGGCGGAGGCCCGCGATCGTCGCGGGTGGGAGATCCCTTCCACGCCGAAGACCACTTTCCTCGTCCTCTGGTGGACGTGTTGACGGTGCGTGTGCATTTCCCGTGTGCTTTCAGGGTTGATTGAAAAAGGAGTTATCAGGATGAAACGATCGACACTTTTCTTGTTCGCCGGGGCTGTTGCCTGTGCGATGTCCACGGTGACACTCGCCGGCGACTGGTTCGACGACTTCGAGGCGTATGACTGCGATGCAGACATCTGCGCCGCGGACGGCGTCGGCGGCTGGGTCTTCTGGGACGGCTCCGACAGCTCGCCGACCGCGAAGGTCTCCTGCGCCACCGACGGCTACCCGGTCTTCGAGGGTCAGAAGTCGCTGCGCGGTCTCGGCGGCGCCAACGCCGACGACATCGTCCACACCTACTCGTTCATCAACACGGGCTACTGGGCCTACACCGCCTGGCAGTACATCCCCTCGACGGTGGTCGACGGGCAGGCGCACTACTTCATTCTGCTCAACCAGTGGGAGCCCAACGGCGGCGGTGCGACCAACTGGTCGACGCAGCTCGAGTGCAACCCGACCCGTGGCGTGATCGAGAGTGAGTTCGAGGATGTGACCCTTCCCCTCGTCACCGACCAGTGGGTCGAGGTCAAGGTGCTCATCAACCTCTTCGAGTCCGGCCTCGGCAGCGACATGCAGTCGATCTTCTACAACGGCAGCCTGCTGAGCCGCAAGAGCTGGACGGAAGGCGTCAGCGGCGGCGGCACCCTGAGCATCCAGGCCGTCGACCTCTGGTTCAACGACGTCACCCTGGACTTCGTCTACTACGACGACATGTCCCTGGTGCAGCTCCCCGAGACCGGTGCGTGCTGCTTCGACGACGGAACCTGCGACGATGATCAGTTGGCCGACGACTGCGCGACCGCCGGCGGCCGCTTCCAGGGCATCGGCTCGATCTGCTCGGGCATCGACTGCCCCGTGTATGGCGACTGCGGCTGGGAGCTGACCGGTCCGACCACCTTCTTCTGGACCACGGTCGGCCAGGGCGACACCTGCGACTTCGTCGGCAACTCCGAGGATGAGCAGTTCACGGTCGAGATCCCGTTCACCGGCGAGTGGAGCTTCTCGCTGTGCGGCGGCGCCGACTGGGACACCGTCCTCGCCTTCGATCCCGACGAGTGCTGCGGTTTCGCCGAGTTCGACGACAACGGATGCCCCTCCGGCTTCCAGTCTCTGCTCAACTTCCCCGAACTCGCGGCCGGCACTTACTACCTCAACCTCGAGGACGTGAGCGGCCAGGGTGGCGGGGACTACACCCTCACCGTTGACACCCCCTGCATCCTCGAGTGCCCGGACGGCGGCGTGGCCGAGCAGGAGGCCTGCGGTGACGACACCAACGGCGGCTGCAACATGGACACCCCCGCCTTTGAGGACATCTTCCTCGACACGCCCATCTGCGGTAAGGCCTACTACGACGGCCCGGGCGGGACCCGTGACACCGACTGGTACGAGTATCAGGCCGGTGGTGCCGAGGATCTGGTCTTCAGCGGCACTGCCGAGTTCCTCTGCGTCATTGGTCTCATCCAGTACAACGAGGGCTTCGAAGGCTCCGGAGACTGCGCTGACATCAGCGGCTACATCAGCCCGTTCACGCAGACCCCCGAGTGCCAGGAGGGCCAGGTCGAGGTGAGCCTGCCCGTCGCCGGCACCTACTGGTTCTTCGTCGCTCCCGACTTCGGCAACGACGTCATCCAGTGCGGTGACGAGGACGCCCTGGAGAATGACTACGTGGTCATGCTCAGCGCGGCCGGCGATGACTGCCCGTGGGACTTCGATGGCAACGACGTCGTCAATACCGCCGACCTGCTGTTCCTGCTCGGCGCCTGGGGTACCCCGGACGGCGACGTGAACGACGACGGTACGACCAACACCGCCGACCTGCTCGACCTGCTGGGCAACTGGGGCAACTGCCCGTAACCCGGCTAGGCCGAACACCTCGCCTTGTTCACAATCTCGCGAGCACCATCCCCGATGGTGCTCGCTTTCTTTTTGCCCCCGCCGCCGCGGCCGGTTGACGGCCCGGGGCGGGAAGCGGTTGAAGCGGCGGAGCCGGCCGCTACACTGCCGCGGGTGCGAAGCGCTCGGCGCCGCTCGCCTTCCGTTCTCAGCGGTCTTTCAGCAGGACTCCCGTGGCCAGCCCGTTTCACTGCAGCGTTGTCACGCCCTCCGAAGCCGTCTTCGACGCGGAGGTGCGGTACGTCTCCTTCCCCGCCTGGGACGGGCAGTTGGGGGTGATGGACGGCCGGTCGCCGCTCCTGACGCGCCTGGGCATCGGCCCCATGCGGATCGAGCCGGCCGAGGGGGTGTCGAAGTGGTTCTTCGTGGACGGCGGCTTCGCCCAGATGCACGAGGGGACGCTGACGATTCTCACCGAGCACGCCGCGGCGGGGGAGGATCTCTCCGCGGCGGAGGCGGAGGCGGCGCTGGCCGACGCCAACGCCCGCGCCGTCGCCGGCGGCGAGGATCGGGAGCGGGTGGAGGCCGATCAGCAGCGGGCCCGGGCCCGCCTCGCCCTCGCCGCCGGGGGCGGGCGCGAGGGCGGATCGTGATTTCTTCGCCACCCCTCACCGCCCGCCGGGACCGCCGGTGGTACGCTTGACCGCATCATGACCGCGACCGATGAGCACGAGAACCCGACGCCGGGCGCCGCCGGCGATGCCGACGCGTCGCAGGAGGAGACCATCGACGAGCAGGTGCCGCGCGCCGGCGCCGAGCTGATGCCCGACGAGCCGCTTGCCGTTCGCCTGGAGGCGCTGCTCATCAGCAGCGATCGCCCGCTCACCGAGGCCCGGCTGGGCGCGCTGCTGGGACTGAGCGGCAGCGGCGTGGCCCGCCGCGTGCGGGAGGCGCTGGAGGAACTGAACGGGCACTACGAGCAGGCCGGCCGTGCCTTCCGGGTCGAGGCCGTCGCCGGCGGCTGGCAGATCCTCACCCACGCCCGCTTCGGCCCGCTCCTGGCGCGGCTGCACCAGGATCGCCAGCAGTCGCGGCTCTCGCAGGCGGCTCTGGAGACGCTGGCCATCGTCGCCTATCGCCAGCCGATCATCCGGGCGGAGATCGAGGCGATCCGCGGGGTCTCGTGCGGGGAGGTGCTCCGCGGGCTGCTGGAGCGCCGCCTCATCAAGATCGTCGGACGGGCCGAGGAGCTGGGCCGGCCGATGCTCTACGGCACGACCCGCCGGTTCCTGAAGGTCTTCGGCCTCGCCGGTCTCGATGATCTGCCGGAAATCGAGGGGATCGGCGGCGAAGCGCAGCCAGCGACGGCCGAGTCGGGCAAAGACGATGATCAATCGCCCGCGCCCGAGGACGTGCAGGATGAAGGGCGGGAGACGCCCGGGACCGAAGACCGGCCGGGCGATGAATCGGACGAGTCGTCGACGACCCCCGGGCCCGGGTCGCGCGGCAGTGAGGCCTCCTCCTGAGCGCCGCGGGGCGGCCGCGGGTTCGCCGACCGCACTTCCGCCCGGCGCGCCGGGGCCGGGCGGTAGAATGACCCGATCTGTCCCGCGGTCCTCTTCGAACGGAAAGGAGTCGGCGCGCGATGGTCAAGAGAGCGCTTTCGGCCGTGTTTCTGGCGGCATGTGTCTGTGTTCTGAGCGGGTGCGGCTCGCCGTACACGCTCCGCGGCAAGGCGATCGACGGCGGATACGGCTCGATCGCCTTCGTCGAGGCCGATGACGCCCAGCTCGGCGAGCCGGGCGTGGCCGGGGCGCGCATCGCCGTCTATCGCGATGGCGACCGCCCCAACCAGGCGCTCTTCGCGACCGGCCGCACGGACGGCCGGGGCGGGATCAGCATTCCGCTGGAGGGGTTCGGCGTGGGCTGGATGGAAGAGCAATGGCTCATCGAGGTGACCAGGCAGGGCTACGAGACCGTGCGCTCGGTCGTGACCCTGCCCTCGGCGAAGCGCGACCTGCGCCTGCTCATCACCCTCACCCCCGGCCTGTCCACCCCGGGGGAGAAGGGCGAGGATCTGTGGGAGGAATACAAGCGATACCGCTGATCCAGCGCGGCGGCGCGTCCGGGAGAATGCCATGAGGAGACGCTATCACCTCGGTCTGCCGTTCTGGGTGTACTGCGGCCTGACGCTGCTGGTGGCCCTGGCGGCGATGAACCGCAACGACAACCTGCTCTACTGGGTGTTCGGGGTGATGGCCTCGTCGCTGCTCGTGTCGGGCCTGGTGTCGGGTCTGATGATGACCGGGCTCAGCGTGCGACGGGTCAGCCCGCCCCACGGCATGGTGGGCGAGGCGCTGACGATCCGCTACGCGGTGCGGAATCGCAACCGGCTGTTCCCGGTCTTCAACATTCACCTGGAGGAGCGGCCCGTCTCCGATCGCCGCGGCTGGCAGCAGCTCATGTCGCGGGCGGCGGCGTGGGTGATGCACATCGGGCCGCGGGAGGAGGTGCACGGCGAGGCGCTGTTCTGGCCCCGTCGCCGCGGCGAGGCGCGCTTCCACCAGCTTCGCATCTGGACCTCCTTCCCCTTCGGCATCATCCGCAAGTCGCTCATCCTCTCCTGCGAGCATCACACGCTGGTGTATCCGCGGCTGTACGCGCTGCGCCCGCGTGTGCTGGAGGCGATCGCGCCGGCCGCGGCGATCGGCGCGAAGGTTTCCCATCACGCCGGGGCCGGCGATGATTACTTCGGCCTGCGCGAGTTCCGCCCGGGCGACAGCATGCGGCACATCGCCTGGAAGCGGCTGGCCAACCGGGAAGAGCTGGTGACGATCGAGCGGACGCGTCCCACGCCGCCCAAGATGCGCCTGGTGCTGAATCTCTCCTCCCCGCCGGCCACGGACGGCGAGGGCGAGGCGTCCGACACGGGGCGGCAGTTGGAGGAGGAGGCGATCAGCCTCGCCGCCTCCATCATCCATGCCGCGGACCTGACCGGCTGCGAGGTCGGCCTCACCATCCTCGGGCTCAATCGCGATCCCATCCCCGTGCGCCGCAGCCACTGGCATCGCAATCGGCTCATGGCCGCCCTCGCCGAGATCGATCTGGGCGCGACGCGGTCGGCGGAGGAGGATCGCGGTCCGGCCGACGTCGATCGCGTGGGGCTCATCGTCGTGCACCCGGATCGGGTGGATCCGACGGTGGTGACCGGCGAGGCGTGGCATTTCACCTCGCGCCAGATGCATCACCTCGTCGACGAGCCGATCGGTTGGGGCGAGGCGCCTTCTCCCGAGCCGGTCGGCGAAGGGGCCACGGCGCGGGCGGCGGGGGAGGAGGTCGCGGCATGAGGCTGCTGCGCCGCTTTCCCATGATGGCCTTCGCCCTCGTGCTCGTGAGCCTCGTCGGCTTCTGCGCCGCGCAGGGAAGCGTGGTGCTGCTGTTCGTCGCCGTCGCGCTTGCCGCGCTGAGCTGGTACGTCACGGAGGGCCCGCGAGGCCGCATCCTGCCCCGGTGGCTGTCCACCGTGCTCGTGCTCGTGGTGGCGGTGAGCGTGCTCGTGGACCTGGCCCAGCATCGCACGGATGTGCTCGGCGTGCTGGGTCGCCTCTGCGTCTGGCTCACCCTCATCAAGCTCTACGAGCGCCGCACCGCGCGTGACCACGCGCACCTGATGGGCCTGAGCCTGCTGCTCATGCTCGTGGGATGCCTGAAGAGCGAATCGCTGCTGTTCGGGCTCGTCCTGCTGCTCTACGCGGTGATGGGGTTGTATGTCCTGCTCCTGCTGCAGCTTTACGCGGCACACGAATCGGCGAGCGGGTCGCGGCGATCGTCGTTCCCGTCCGCGGGGCGGCCGGCGCCGGCCCTGCGGCCGACGATCGGGCGGCGGGTCGCCCTGCATTTCCGCGCCCTCGCCGCGGGCATCGGCCTCGTCGGGCTCATGCTCAGCATCGTGCTTTTCCTCATCTTCCCGCGCTCGATGGGGCGGGGGATGATCGATCGATCGCTGGCCGCCCCGACGGGCATGCGCACGGCCGGCTACACCGACGAAATCGACCTCGTGCGGGGCAGCCGCATCACGGATTCGCGGCGGGCGGTGTTCGATGTGCGCCTCGTCGGCGAGGACGGACGGCCTTTGCGCGCCGACGGCCCGCTGCTGTTGCGCGGTGCGGTCCTGGATACCTATCTCGCCGGCGTGTGGACCGCCTCGGGCGCCAAGGACAAGCGCCTGGAGACCGACGGCCTGGAGCCCACCCGCCTCGGGACGCGGGTGCTTGATCCCGGACCCACGGTGCGGCAGGAGTATCGTTTCCGATCGGGGACGAGCACGGTCTTTTCCCTGTACCTTCCCACCGCGCTGGAGACGGCGCGCCCTCACGCCTTCGTCTGCGATCCGCAGACGCAGACGCTGTTGACGGCGCTGGAGGCGGGCCCGATCTGGAAATACGCCGTGCTCTCGCGCACGGATCCCGATGACACGACGGTGGCCTCCGTCGCCGACGGCGCCGGGTCGCCGACGACGCCGGCGAGCATCTTCGCGGACGGGACGGATCCCGCGGCGGTGCGGGTCCGCGCCCTGGCCCAGCGGCTGCTGACCGAAGCGGGCCTGACCGATCGTCCGCCGCCGGTGGGTGAAGCGAGCTGGCGTTTCAACGAGCGCGCCGCGCGCCTCTTCAGCCGGTATCTGCGCTCGGGGGCGTTCGCCTATACCCTGGACGTCAGCGACGTCGTGCGCGGCGAGGCCGATCCCGTCGTTCAGTTTCTCTTCGAGAGCCGGCGCGGGCATTGCGAGTTCTACGCCTCGGCCCTGGCCGCCCTCTGCCACTCGGTGGGGATCGACGCTCGAGTCGTCGCGGGCTACATCGCCGGCGAGTACGACGAGATCGCCCGGCGGTATCTGGTCGTCGCGGGCCACGCCCACGCGTGGGTCGAGCTGCGCACCGGCCTCCATCGCTTCACGCCGATCGATCCCACCCCGGGGGAGGCGATCCTGCCCGTCC
>JAXHTH010000121.1:0-15077 GCA_034211115.1 Planctomycetota bacterium
TGGGTCTTGGGTCTTGGGTCTTGGGTCTTGGGTCTTGGGTCTTGAGTCTTGAGTCGTGAGTCGTGAGTCTTGGGGCCGGGCTTTCGGCTTTCAGCTCTCGACGTTTCAGCGTTCGCCTCTAGTGCCGGTACGTGATTCTCCCCTTGGTCATGTCGTAGGGGCTGAGTTCGACGGTCACCTTGTCGCCGGGGAGGATTCGGATGAAGAACTTGCGCATCTTGCCGCTGACGTAGGCGAGGATCTCCTGGCCGTTCTCGAGCCGGACGCGGAAGCGGGCGTCGGGCAGCGCCTCGGTGACTTCGGCTTCGAGCGTGATTTTTTCCTCTTTGGCCATGAGCGATTACCGCCTGTGCTGAGCGTCCGGGGACACGTGGTTCCCTCCCTCGGTCGATGGACAGGAAGATTCGGGTCCGCCTCGGCGCCGGGTGATCGAGGCGGGGAAAAGCAAGGATAGCCCGCCGCGGGGGGCGGTCAACGAGGCGGCCGGGCTGGCGTGGAGGCATCGGATCATGATCGGCGTCACCGTCTCCCGCTGCGGATGCGGACTCCGCGGCCCTGGTCGCCTCCGCTGAGGAAGCCGGCGTAGTTGCGCATGAGCAGGTTGGCCTCGATGCGCTGGATGAGATCGAGCCCCACGCTGACGACGATGAGCAGGCCGGTGCCCCCCAGGAAGCTGGAGACCATGAGGGGGATGCCCATCTGCGTGCTCACCACGGTGGGGATGATGGCGATGATGGCGAGGAATCCGGCCCCGACGTACGTGATCCGCTCCACCACCGTCTCCAGGTACTCGGCGGTGCGCGGGCCGGGGCGCAGGCCGGGGATGAACGACCCGTTGTCCCGGAGCTGGCGGGCCATGTCCTCGGGGCTGAACACCACCGTCGTCCAGAAGTAGCTGAAGAAGTAGATCATCAGGATCTCGACGAGGATGTAGGGGTAGGCGCCCTGCTGAAAGTGCGTGTTGAGGAACCCGGTGATGCCGACCCACCAGTTGGGCGCGGCGGACTGGAGGGCCTTGGTGCTCAGGAAGCCGAAGAAGGCCGAGGGGAAGATCATCAGCGAGGTGGCGAAGATGATGGGCATGACGCCGGCGTGATTGACGCGCAGCGGCAGGTAGTGCTTGCCCCCGCCGTAGACCTTCCGCCCCCGCGTGTGCTTGGCCTGCTGGATGGGGATGCGTCTCTGGGCGACGGTGATGAGGATCGCGCCGGCGACGACGAAGACGAAGGCGGCGGCGAGGAAGAGCACCCCCGCGGGCCCGATGGCCGCCTCCTCCTGCGTGCTGATCTCGAAGTTGTCCGCGACCCAGTAGATCGCGTTGGGCATGCGGGAGATGATCCCCGCGGTGAGAATGAGCGACACGCCGTTGCCGATGCCGTACTTGTCGATCTGCTCGCCCAGCCACATGAGGAAGACGCTGCCGGCGGTGAGCCCGGTGATGCCGGCGATGAAGAACGTCATCATGCTGACCGCCGAGGTGTTGATCTCCGGCTTGACGAGCCCGGAGCTCTGCATGAAGCGCAACCACATCAGGGACTGGATGAAGCACATCGCCACCGTGGCGTACCGGGTCCATTCCGTGATCTTCTGCTGACCGGAGGCGCCTTCCTTCTTGAGCTCCTGGAGGCGGGGAACGGCGCTCTGGAGAAGCTGGAAGATGATGGAGGCCGTGATGTAGGGCATGATGCCCAGGCCGAAGATCGTCGACTGGCTGAAGGAACCCCCCGAGAAGATGGAGGCGTAGTCGAGGATGCGGCCGAAGCCGGTGGAGGACTCGGAAGCGCGCTGGGCCGCGGCCTTCAGCGCGCTCTGATCCACCCCGGCCAGGGGGACCCAGAACCCGATGCGGTAGACGAGGAGGACACCGAGCGTGAAGAGCACGCGGTTCCTCAGATCGGGGATCCGGAAGATGTTGATGAATGCCTGGAGCATGAGATTCGCCGCCTGTGGTTCTTCCGCGACATGGACGCGTGATTACGCGGCGTCGTCGCCTTTCTCCGCCTTCCCGGCCCTGGGCGGTCTGGTCCAGCCGGTGGGGGCGACGACGTTGACGGTGCCGCCCGCGGCCTCGAGCTTGGATTTGGCGGAGGCGGAAAACTTCGCCGCCGTCACCGTGAGTTTCTTGCTCACCTCGCCCTCCCCCAGCACCTTGAGCGGCAGGGAGGCGTCGCGGACGATGCCGGCGTCGGCGAGGACGCTCACGTCCACCTCCGCCCCCTCCTCGAACCGCGCCTCCAGCACCTTGACGTTGACGATGTGATAGAGGCGGCGGAAACGGGCGTTGCTGAAGCCGCGCTTGGGCAGCCGGCGGACAAAGGGCATCTGCCCGCCCTCGAAGTGGGGACGACGGCGGAAGCCGGCCCGGGAGCCGGCGCCCTTGTGGCCGCGCCCGGCCGTCTTGCCGCGCCCGCTGCCCTGGCCGCGCCCGACCCGCTTGCGGGCCTTGTAGCGGCCGACCTTCTCCGTGATCTCGTGGATCATCATGATGAGCAACTCTCCAGCCCAGGGGGCTCAAACGTGTGGGCCCGGGAGGCTGCCGTCTCCCGAGCCGCGATCTCTCCGCCGCGCGATCAGCCTGCGCCACCTTCTTCGGGTTTGGGTGGCGTCTCGGATTCGGGGGCCGATTCGGACGTCGGCTTGCCTTCCTCGCTCGGGGTCGTCTCCGCGGCCGCCTCGGGCTTCGGGGCGGGCGCCGGCTCGGGCTCGACGGTCGGCGCCGCCTCGGCCTGAGGCGAGGGCGAGGGACGATCCTCGCCCGTCGGGACGGTTCCGATCTCCTCGGCCGCCTCGGGCTCGGCGGCCGGTCCGCCGGTGGCGAAGGCCGCGCTGTGGGCGATCGCCTCTTCCACCTCGCTCTCCTCCAGCTCCAGCCGCCTCAGGTCCTGCACCATCTCGCGCGAGCGAAGCTGTTCGAGGCCGTTGATGACGGCTTTGACGAGGTTCTTGCTGTTGGCGGAGCCGAAGCTCTTGGTGAGGCAGTCCTGCACCCCGAGCATTTCCAGCGGCGCGCGGACGGGCGCGCCGGCGATGACGCCCGTTCCCGGGGAGGCGGGGACGAGGCGCACGCAGCAGGCGCCGTAGCGTCCCTCGACGGTATGGGGAATGGTGCGTCCGACGAGGGGATAGGGTTTCATGCGGCGCCGGGCCTCTTTCTGGGCCTTCTCGATCGCCGGCGGCACCTGGTTGGCCTTGCCGTAGCCGATGCCCACGCGACCGTTGCGATCGCCGACCACCACCATGGCCGAGAAGCTGAACCGCCGGCCGCCCTTGACGGTGGCGGCGGTTCGATAGACGCCCACGGTGGTGGATTCGATTGCTGCTGCTTCGTCGAGGAACTCTACCATCAGAACTGCCTTGTGAACCCTGCGGTTTCCGTTTCATGACCGCCGCGGGGGCGGGTGTTCAGAACTTCAGCCCTTCCTTGCGGGCGGCTTCGGCGAGGGCCTTGATGCGGCCGTGGAAGCGATAGCCGTTGCGATCGAAGACGGCGTCGCTGATTCCCGCTTCCCGGGCGCGATCGGCAAGGGCCTTGCCCACCGCGGCGGCCGCGTCCCGGTTGCCCCCGTTGTCGACCTTCTGCCCCTTCTCGACGGTGGAGGCGGCGGCGAGCGTGCGGCCGGACAGATCGTCGATCAACTGGGCGTAAATGTGCCGGGCGCTGCGGAAGACGGTCAGGCGGGGCCGGTCGGGGACGCCGAACACCCGCCGGCGAATGCTCCGCTTCCGCCGGGTCCGTCGAATGCTCTTGAACGCGATGCGTTGCATGTTGCGATCCTCCGATGCACGCGAGCCGTCAGGCTCCGAAAACCTTGCCCTGCTTACGAATGATCTGCTCGCCGGCGTACTTGATGCCCTTGCCGTTGTAGGGCTCGGGGGGACGGGAGGCGCGGATGTCGGCGGCGAACTGCCCCACCGCCCGCTTGTCGGGCCCGCGGACGGTGATGACGTTGCCGTTGACGGCGAACTCCACGCCCTCGGGCGGGGTGAGATCCACCGGCAGGCAGTAGCCGACGTTCAGGCGCAGCGTCCGGCCCTGGGGCTGGGCGTTCCACCCGACGCCGATGACCTCCAGCTTCTTCTCGAAGCCCTCGGTGACGCCCTTGACCATGGCCGCGATGCGGGCCCGCACGGTGCCCCAGAAGGCGCGCATCTGCCGGATCTTCATCTGCGCCTCGGGCAGCGAGCAGGTGATGGTCTTCTCGCTCTCGTCCCAGTGGACGTGGACCTCGGGGCGGTAGACGTAGGAGAGGCGTCCCCCGGGCCCTTCCGCGGTGATCGTGCGCGTGGACGGGTCGAGGGTGATTTTCACGCCCTGGGGGACGGTGACGGATTGTTTGCCGATCCGCGACATAGAAGACGGTCCTTCCGGAGAGAGGATGGGCGGGGGTGGGTCAGATGACGACGGCGACCACCTCGCCTCCGACGTTTTCCTTCCTGCAGCGCCGATCGCTCATGATGCCCTGGCTGGTGGAGACGATGGCGATGCCCAGTCCCTGGAGGGGACGGGGCAGCTCCTTGACCCCGGCGTACGAGCGCCGCCCGGGCCTGGAGACGCGGTCGATGCGGTTGATGAGGTGCTCGCCGTGACTGCCGTATTTCAGGTGCACGTCGAGCAGGCCCTGCCGGCCGTCGTCGATCACGTCGAATCCCTCGATGTAGCCCTCGTCCTCGAGCACCTTGGCCACACCTCGGTTCAACTTGTTGTTGAGGCACCGCACCGACCTGGCGTTGTTGCGGACCGCGTTGCGGATCCGGGTGAGCATGTCGGCGGTGAGATCTTGCTGGGACATGATTCGCTCCAGAAGCATCCGGGATCGGGGCGGCCCTTACCAACTGGCCTTTCGCATGCCGGGCACCATGCCGCGCAGCGCCAGCTCGCGCAGGACGATGCGGCTGACGCCGAACTTCCGGTACACGCCGCGCGACCGGCCGGTGATGGCGCACCGGTTGCACTTGCGGGTGGAATACTTGGGCGTCTTGTTCATTTGAGCGAAGACTCTCTTGCTGGCCATGTCTGACGATTTCCTCTTGCAGAGACGATGCGTTTCAGCGGAAGCGGGGGACGCGAGTCAGCCGCGGCCCTCCTCCGGTTTGACGAAGGGCATGCCGAAGGCCTCGAGCAGGAACCGGCTCATCGCGGGATTCGAGCGCTCGAAGACGATGTTGATGTGCATGCCGTGCGAGACGGTGATGTTGGCGACGTTGATCTCCGGCCAGACCGCCTGCTCGCTGAGGCCCAGCGAGTAGACCCCCCCGCGGTCGAAGGAGGTGTCCCTCAACCCGCGGAAGTCCTTGATGCGGGGGATCGCGAGGTTGATGAGGCGATCGAGGAAGTGCCACATCCGCTCCCGGCGAAGGGTCACCATCAGGGCGGAGGGCGAACCGGCCCGAACCTTGAAGTTCGAGACCGACCGCTTGGCCTTGATGAGGATCGGCTGCTGGCCGGTGATGGTGCGGAGGGTGTCGGCGACGGTGTCGCGGACCTCGGGCTTGAGCTTCTGGTTCTCGAGGAAGCGGCCGACGCCGCAGTTGACCACGATCTTGCTCAGCCGGGGCAGCTCGTGCCGGTTGCGCAGGCCGAACTGCTCCATCACCTGATCGGCGACGGTGTCCTGGTAGAGCTTCTGAAGCCTCGGTGGTTCCTTCTGGGCGACCATGCGTTCGTTCCTGAAAGTCGCGGGGGTCTACGTTCCGGGGTCTGAGTTCCGGGGGCCGGGGGCTATTTCTTCTCGCGCGGGCCGCGGAGGGTGTGCAGAGCCTTGCCGTTGCGGACCGCGATGCGTTTCTTGGCGCCGCTCTTGTCGGTCTCGAAGCGGACGCGAGTGGGTTTGCCGTCAACCACGGGGCTGACGTTGCTGATGTGGATGGGCATCTCCTTGCGGAGGATGCCGCCCTGGGGGTTGGTCTCGGTGGGCTTGAGGTGCCGGCTGCGCATGTTCACGCCCTGCACGACGACGCGGTCGGCGGCGGGGATGACACGGAGGACCTGCCCGGTCACGCCCTTGTCGTTGCCCGCGGTGACGATGACGGTATCGCCCTTTCGGATATGGCGCGGCATCTCAGATGACCTCCGAAGCGAGGGAAACGATTTTCATGTAGTTCTGCTCGCGCAGCTCGCGGGCGACGGCCCCGAAAATGCGCGTGCCCTTGGGATTGCCGTCGTCCCCGATGAGGACGCAGGCGTTGGAGTCGAAACGGACGTAGGAGCCGTCCTCCCGCCGGGTGGGATAGCAGGTGCGGACGACGACGGCGCGAACCTTGTCGCCGGACTTGATGTCGCTGTTGGGCAAGGCCTTCTTCACCGAGCAGACCACGCGATCGCCCACGCGGGCGGTGCGGCGGGTGGCCCGTCCACGGGCGGTGGAGCCGCGGAGGATGCCGATCACCTGGACGATCTTCGCCCCGCTGTTGTCGGCGACTTCGAGCCTGGATTCCTTTTGAATCATCGATCACTCCTTGAGGGGGAGACGCGTCGCGCGGTTCACGAGGCGCCCACCGCCTCCTTCAACACCCGCAGAAGAACCCAGCTCTTGGTCTTGGACACCGGCCGGCACTCGGCGATCTCGACGGTGTCCCCCACCCGGGAGACGTTGTCCTCATCGTGCACGTGGAGCACCGTCCGACGCCGCACGTACTTGCCGTATTTCGGGTGCTTGACCGAATACTGGATCGCGACCTTGCGCGTCTTGTCCCGCGCCTCGGACTGGACAACGCCCACCTTCTTCGGCGAACGATCCGGAACCTGTATCTGCCTGCTCTTGGACACGGCTGGTTCTACCTGTGCTTGCTTACGACGCGGACTGCTGTTCCCGCATGGTCTTCTCGGTGAGGATGCGGGCGATGTCCTTCCTGATCTTCCCGAACTGCGACATGTCCTGGATCTTCTCGGTCACCGCCTGGGTGCGGAGCTCGAAGAGCTTTCGGCGCAGGCGATCGACCTCCACGTCAATCTCCTCGTCGCTGAGCCGGTGTACGTCCTTGGCTTTCATGACTGCTTCACACTCTCAAAAACCACATCGAACCTCTCCAGGCCTTCGAGCCTTCAAGCCTCCGGCCTTGCTCACACCGCCAGCCGGCGCCCCACGAACCGGCACCGTACGGGCATCTTCTGGGCCACGCGGGCCATCGCCTGCTTGGCGATCGTCTCCTCCACGCCGGCGATCTCGTACATGATCGTGCCCGGCTTGACGCGGGCGGCCCAGTAATCGGTGTCCGCCTTGCCCTTGCCCATGCGCGTCTCCAGCGGCTTCTTGCTGACGGGCTTGTCGGGGAAGATGCGGATGTACACCTTGCCCTGGCGGCGGAGGAAGTGCTGGGCCGCGATACGCCCCGCCTCGATCTGCCGGGCCGAGACCCAGTGCGCATCCAGCGACTGGAGCCCGTACTCGCCGAACGCGACGAAGTTGCCCCGCGTGGCGTTGCCGCGCAGCTTCCCTCGCATCTGCTTGCGGAACTTGATTCGTTTCGGCATCCGAGGCATCGGATGAACTCCTCACTGTCAATCGATCCGGCCCTGACCGGCCGGAATCGTCGTTTCGCGCTTATCTCCTGCCGCGTGCCCGGGCGCGGGCGCCGGCGGCCTTGGATTCGTCCTGGTCTTCTTCGGCGTCGGTATACATGCCCTTGTAGACCCAGACCTTCACGCCGATGGTGCCGTAGGTGGTGTGGCTGGGCACGCAGGCGTAGTCCACGTTGGCCTGGAGGGTCGAGAGCGGGATGGAGCCCAGGCGGGTCTGGAAGCTGCGGGACATCTCCGCCCCGCCCAGTCGCCCCGACACCTGGATGCGCACGCCCTTGGCCCCGTTCTGGATCGCCGCCTCGCACCGCTGCTTGAGGAGGCGGCGGAAGTTGGCCCGCTTCTTCATCTGCTCGGCGATCGCCTCCGCGATGAGGCACGCGTTCGTGTCCGGGTTGCGGATCTCGATGATCTTGATGGAGACCTTGCGGCCGGTGAGGGCCATGAGATCCTCGGTGAGCCGGTCGATCTCCGCGCCCTTGGGCCCGATCACCAGCCCCGGCCGGGCCGTCTTCACGATCACCGTCAGCTCCTCGCGGGTGCGCTCGATGAGGATGTCGGAGACGGCCGCGAAGGGCGGGGTGCGGTTGAGCCGCTTGTCCACGTACTTGCGAATGCGGTAGTCCTCGACGAGGAGCTCGCCGAACAGCGCCTTGGGGGCGTACCACCGCGACTTGTGCGCTTCCGTGACGCCGACGCGGAATCCGAATGGATGGGTCTTCTGTCCCATGCCTCAGGTCCTCTCATCCAGGACAATGTGCAGATGGCTGGTGCGTTTCATGATCGGGTGCGCCCGCCCCCGGTCCTTGGGCTGGAAGCGCTTGATGGTGGGCCCCTCGTCGACGCGCGACTCGCGCACGAAGAGCCGGGCGACGTCCGCATCGGCCTCCTCGGCGTTGGCGAGGGCGCTCTTGAGGACGGCCTTGTAGTACCATGCGCCGCGCTTCTTGGAGAAGTCCAGGGCGGTCATCGCCTGATCCACCGCCAGGCCGCGGATCATGTCCGCCACCAGCCGCGCCTTGCGCGGGGCGATGCGTGCGTATCGATGGACTGCTGGGTATGGCATGACGGGTACCGGTCCTTTGGCGGGCGGCGTTGCGGGCCGCGGCGCGGAGTCAGCGGCGGAGCCGCACCCCTTCCTTCTTGTTCGTGTGGCCGCGGAACAGCCGGGTCGTGCTGAATTCGCCCAGCTTGTGCCCGACCATGTCCTCGGTCACGAACACGTCCATGAACGAGCGGCCGTTGTGCACCTGGAACGTGTGGCCCACGAACTCGGGCACGATCGTGCACGCCCGCGCCCAGGTCCGGATCGGGCTGCGCGCGCCGCTCTCGTTCTGACGCTCCACCTTGCGGAAGAGCTTCTCATCAACGAACGGGCCTTTCTTGAGTGAGCGTCCCATGAGTTGAGTCCTGAGGCTTGAGTGCTGAGTCTTGAGGCGTGAGTCGTGAGGATTGGAGACCTGGAGGCTTGGAGACTTGAAGGCTTGGAGGGCTGTGGTTTCCAGGCATCGGCGTGAGTCGCGCGACCCTCGGTCCCTCAGTCGCTTCTTCCCTTGATGCCATGATCCCTTGATGCCTCGATGCCCTTCCTACAACTTGAGTTGTCCGTAGCGCTTGCTCTTGCGGCGACGGAGGATTCGGGAGTCGGTCCACTTGCCGCGGGGCCGGGTGCGGCCGCCCTTGGATTTCGTGCCGGAGGCGCTGGCGGGCTCGCGGCCGCCCTTGGAGCGGCCCTCGCCGCCCCCCAGCGGATGGCAGGCATGATCCTTGGCCACCCCGCGGACCTTCGGCTTGCGGCCGCGCCAGCGGTTGCGGCCGGCCTTGCCGAGCTTGACGTTCTGATGATCGGTGTTGCCCAGTTGCCCCACGGTGGCCCGGCACTCGATGGAGACCTGCCGGATCTCTCCGGAGGGAAGGACGATGGTGGCCCAGCGTCCCTCGCGGTTGGAGAGCCGCGCCCCGGATCCGGCGGAACGGCAGAGCTTGCCGCCCTTCCCCGGCTCGAACTCGATGTTATGCACGGTGAGGCCGGTGGGGATGAACTTGAGGGGCATGCAGTTGCCGGCCCTGGGCTCGATCATGGCCGAGGAGCTCTCGACCACGTCGCCGTCCTTCAACCCCTGGGGGGCGAGGATGTAGCGCCGCACGCCGTCCTCGTACTCGACCAGCGCGATGTGGCAGCTTCGGTTCGGGTCGTACTCGATGCCGATGACCTTCGCGGGGATGTCGTCGCGGGTGCGCCGGAAGTCGATGAGGCGGTAGCGTCGCTTGTGCCCGCCCCCGCGGCCGCGCACGGTGACCTTGCCCTGATGATTGCGCCCGCCCGTGCGGTTGAGGGGGCGCAGCAGCGACTTCTCCGGCTTCGTCTTCGTCACCTCGACGTGCAGGTTGACCGACATGTTCCGCCGGCCGTTCGTTGTCGGTTTGTAGGTTCGCGTAGCCATGGTCGTCGGCTTTCGTGTCGTTCATCGCGCCCGGCCGGGCCGGGACATCGTGGTGAATCGCGTGAGGGTCAGAACAGGTCGATGCGGTCGTCGGGGTGAATCTTGACGATGGCCCGCTTCATGGAGGCGCTGCGCCAGTAGCCGAAGCGGTTGCGGCGAAGCCGGCCCTTGCGATGCTGGGTGGCCACGCCGAGCACCCGTACGCCGTAGAGCGTCTCCACCGCGCGTCGGATCTGGGGCTTGGTCGCGCGTCGATCGACCTCGAAGGCGTAGCGTCCCTGCTCGGTGGAGGCGAAAGTCGCCTTCTCGGTGATGAGGGGACGTCGGATCACCGTGGTGGGTTCCATCAGGCAACCTCCTTCTCATCTTTGCCCTTGCCGGCGGCGGCCCGGAGCGAGCCGTCGAGGAACGCCTCCAGCGCCGCCCGATCCACCACCAGGTAGCGGTGGTTGAGCAGCTCGAAGGCGTTGAGCTGCTCGATGCGGATGGTGTCCACATCCGGCAGGTTCCGGGCGGAGAGGGCCGTGTTGCGATCCCCGGGATCGAGGGCCATGAGGCAGGTGCGATCGATGCCCAGCGCGTCGAGGATCCGGCGAAGCTCGCTCGTTTTCGGCCTCTGCAAGGCGAACTCGTCCAGGCATTTCACCTCGTCATCGACCAGCTTCGCGAGCAGCGCGTTGCGGTTGGCCAGCCGGCGCATCTTCTTGGGCATGCGCTGGCGATAGGCCTCGCGCGGCTTGGTCTTGGCGAAGGCGACGCCGCCGCCGCGGCGGATGTTCGTGCGGCGGGTGCCCATGCGTGCGTGGCCCGTTCCCTTCTGACGGTAGAGCTTGCGGGTGGAGCCCTCGACCATGCCCCGGCTCTTCGTGCGGGCCGAGCCCTGCCGCCGGTTGGCGTGGAACATGACGTAGGCCTGCTTGAGCAGGACCGGGCGCACCTCGTCTCCGAGTTGCGCCTCGTCGATGGCAAGGGTATCCACCTGCTTGCCTTGCTTGTTGTAGATGGGCAGTTCGATCATCGCGTTCCACACCTGACGGGGTTGCCGTCGTCTTCGCCTCACCCTTCGCGGCCGATTGCGGGGGCCTGCCTCGCATGCGTCTCCGCCGGGGGCCGGAGCAGGGATCTTGACTCGGTCGTTGCTGCGTTGAGCTGTCGCGATCGTGGGGTTCCCGAAGAAGGCCTGGAGGCTTGGAGACCTGGAGGCTTGATGGGAGTGCTCAAGCCGGTCTGCCCGCCGCCTGCGGACCCGCGCAGGGCCTTCACGATCACCGGCTTCAGGCGCCGGCCTGCGTCAACCTCCTCGCTTTGGTCTTGTACAAGCGCTTCGCGCTGCGAATCATGAGAAAACCCCGATTGGGGCCGGGCACCGGTCCTTTCACCAGCATCAGGTGCCGCTCGGGGTCGAGGGAAATCACGTCGAGGCTGCGGACGGTCACCGTCTCGTCGCCCATGTGGCCGGCCATGCGCTTGCCCCGCTTGAGCTTGGGGCCGGTGCCGAGGTCGGTGGCGTGCCCGCCGATGGAGCCGGCGGAGCGGTGCTTGCGCTGCACGCCGTGGCTGGCCCCCTGCCCGCGGAAGTTGTGTCGCTTCATCTGCCCCTGGAACCCCTTGCCCTTGCTCCGGCCGGTGACGTCGACGAACTTCACGTCGGCGAAGACATCGACGCCCAGCGTCTGTCCCGGCTCAAAGCCGGCCGCGTCGTCATCGCTCTCCAGGCGCAGCTCGCGATGGAAGCGCTTGGGCCCGGCCCCGGCCTTCGCATCGTGCCCGATCACGGGCATCGTGCTCCGCCTGGGCCTGACGTCCTCGAAGGCCAACTGCACCGCCGCGTAGCCGTCGGTTTCCGTCGTCTTGACCTGGGTGACGACGCACGGACCGGCCTCGATCACGGTGACGGGGACGTTGCGCCCGTCTTCCGTGTAGTAGCGGGTCATGCCGACTTTTCGTCCCAGCAGTGCGGCGGGCATGGCGCTTCGCTCCGAACTCTTCGTCAGGGGTTGGCCGACCCGTCCCGGGCGGGCAACGTGACGCGAACAGGGAAATCAGGAACAGGCGGCCGCGAGAAGCGACCGCATCGATGCACACTACGCCTTGATCTTCACGAACACGCCGGCCGGGACCACGAGGCGGTTGAGGGCCTCGACCGTGCGCGCGTTGGGCTCGGTGATGTCGATGATCCGCTTGTGCGTGCGGATCTCGAACTGCTCGCGCGACTTCTTGTCGATGAACGTCGAGCGATTGACGGTGTAAATCTCGCGCCGGGTGGGCAGCGGGATCGGCCCCGCGACCCGGGCCCCCGTCCGCTTGGCGTGATCCACGATCTCGCGCGCGGAGGCGTCCAGTGCCTGATGGTCGTAGGCCTCCATACGGATTCTGATCTTGCCGCCAGTCATGGTCGCGGGGGGTCCTCAATACCGAGCGATAGGCGTCACCGCCGCCGGGCGCCCTCGGGGCGCCGCGGTTCTCTCACCTCCTGACGCAGGTGCAAACCGCGAATGATACGGCCTCCCCCGCCCCTGTCAACTCGATGGGGGATGGGAGGATGGGGCTTTTTTGCTCCTCCCGCGCCGGCTCACCCGCCCTCGCATCGGGTACAGTCAGGGCATGAGACGCGTCCGCGAGAAGATGACACCGTCCCGCGCCGGCCGCGGCCGACCGGCGTGGCGGCGGCCCGCCCTGCCGCTGCTCCTCCTCGGCATGCTGCTGTCCCTCCCCACCTCCCCCGCGGCGGGGAGCGGCGAGGAGACCGACACCTTCGACCCCCGCGCGATGGGCCTCGAACCCAAGCCGCTCATCGTCGAGTCGCTCGGGCTTGAGATGTACTACCCCCTCGGGGCCACCTTCCAGATCCACCGCACCACCCGGCGAACCACCGTCACCCTCGTGGACGGGGCCGCCGTCCCCGCCTGGTCGATGCGCATCCAGCCGATGATCTCGAGCCTGCCCGACCCCACCGCGAAGGGGCAGATCGAGCAGCTTCTGGCGACCTGGCGGGCCGCCGGACGAGAGTTCTCCGTCCTCGCCAACGAACCGGCCCACTACGACCACCGAGCCGGGCAGCTCTGCTACATCCGCCAGAGGTCCGAAGGCGAGGAGGAGATCATCGTCGGCTGGCTCATCCTCCCCTTCGGCGAGCGGGAGTTCCTCGTCTTCGCCATCCAGACCCTCCCGGACGGCTTCGACCACGTCCGCCCGCGGCTGGAAAGGTCCTTCTCGACGCTCCGGCTGCGCGATGTGAAGGAGATCGTCGACGTGCGCAAGATCCGCCTCGAAGCGGGCAGGGCCTTCCTCGAGGGGGTCGACGAGGCCGACCTTCGCGACCTCATCCGGCCCGGACGGTGGCTTCGCTACTACATCCCCGCCGCGTCCGCCGAGTCCGGCCGCGACACCGAACGCGGCTGCATGTACATCGAGTTCATCGAGGCGAAGCGCGGCGCGGTCAACCCCGATCGGGCCGAGGATGCCTACGACCCGGAGGACCATCAGCTCGGTCTGATGGCCCGCGTGCGGGGGCAGATCATCGACACCGAAGCCAACGCGACGATCGATTCCCGCGCCTTCTACTGGATGGCCTGGGACCAGTCCGAGGAGCGGTGGTCGATCCAGGTCACCACCCGCGCCGGCTCCAGGAGCCGCAGCGAGGCCCAGACGGGCGTGCGCATGCCGCGCAGCCCGGGCAACCCCGCAGGACGGATCGTCATCATCGACAGCAGCAGCGGCGGGGCGACCCGCGACCAGAAGAACTGGGCCGCACCCCAGGTCTACCTCTCCCAGGCCCTCCGCTGGGGGCTGGGGCGCCTCCTGCCCCGCCGGCCGCAGGAGCCGCGCGCCTTCAGCTACTACTTCTATGACGGCACCGAGGAATCCATCAGTCTCCGCGTCGATCGCTGGGAGCCCGCCGGGGACGGCTCGGAAAACTGGATCCTCACCAGCCGATCGAAGAGCGATGCGCCGGCGATCGTCTCGGTCTACGACGAGGACGGCGACCTCGTCCGCCGCACCCTGCCCGATGGATCCGTCTCCGAGCCCATCGACCTCGATGAACTCAACCGCCTCTGGCGGAGCAAGGGCCTGCGCACGGAGGGGCTGAACCGGTGATTTCGCCCACGGCGAGGGCGGTCCTTTCTTTAACGGCCGTCTGTGGGGCGGCGATCCTGCATGGCTGCGCGCCGCCGACGTCCGTTCCGGCGGCCGGGCAGGTCGTCGATGATGATCGCTTTCTCATCCTCGAAACCCTCCCGCCCGGGGAGGCGATCGCGGGCGAGGATCTCTATCCCTTCGAGTCGGGCCAACGCGTCTTGCTTCGTCTCGATGATGCGGCCGCCGGCGAGGAGATCGTCTTCTCGGGCAGGCCGACCGACGAGCACGACGCCGCGTTCGCGGTGGCGCTCGGCGAAGCGCGCACGGAGTTCCGGGCTCGCAACGAAGCGGACGACATCATCATGCCCGCGACGATCGATCACGATGAGAACGCCCTGACGCGCTTCGATCCGCCCCTGCTCATCGCGCCGAAAACGCTCGAACCCGGCACGCCCGTCGAGGCCGAGTCAGAGATGGTCGTCGTTGATGCCCGCAATCCGGATCAGCAGCGCGAGCGCGGCACGGCGAAGCGCACCATCGAGTACATCGACGATCAGCGCATCCGCACACCGCTCGGCGAATTCCGCGCGCAGCGCATCGTCGTCCACTTCACCGCCGATCTCCGCCTGGCCGATGCCGAGAATACAACGACCTGCTGGCTCGCGCCGGATCTGGGCATCATCGCCCGGCTCCGCGAAGAGGAAGTGCGCATCCTCGGCCTCATCAGCACACGCAAACGCTCGGTCAGCGTGCTGATCGGGACGCCGCAGCAGCAAGACTCAAACGAAGACACAGATTGAGCAAGGCGGAAAGTGGGACGGGCGTCCCGCCCGTCCGTTGCGATCCGCACGGCGCGGAGCGCCGTGCCACCATCATCGGGCGCCGGCGCTCTGTCGCGCCGCGTGCGTATCCCAACCGGCGGGAAGGAAGGGCGTTGTTTCGATCCGCTCCCGCAATGCGGCCGTCTGCTCGTCGATCTCCGCGAACTGCGCTTCCGTCAGCAGTTCGCGGAGGAGATTGAAATAATTCGGGACAAA
>JAXHTH010000122.1:0-20577 GCA_034211115.1 Planctomycetota bacterium
GCCGCTACACCTACGACAAGTGGGGCGGGACCTGCCGCGTCGAGGTCTTCCTCATGAACGTGAAAGAGGTCCTCGACGACTGGCCGGAGGCGGACATGCGCACCCGCGAATGGGTGAGCGTGTCCACCGCGGCCCGCCGGGTGCGCGAGATCGAGCTGAAACGGCTGATCCAGCGCGTGCCGGAGCTGCTCCGCGGCGGGGGATGAGGCGTCGCTGACCTGAGCACACGCGTCGGCTGGAAGTCGCCCCGCACCTGTGCGAGTATGATGTCACCCGGCCGGGCGGGCCTGCCCGCCGCGGCCGCGTTGCCGGAGTATCCTGCGTTCATGAGCACGACCGAACCCAAAGCGCCCAGGGACTTCATCCGCGCCATCGTCGAAGAGGACCTGAAGACGGGAAAGGCGGACGGCGTGGTGACGCGCTTCCCGCCCGAGCCCAACGCGTATCTGCACATCGGACACGCGAAGGCGATCTGCATCGACTTCGGCATCGCCGCCGAGTACGGCGGTCGCTGCCACCTCCGCTTCGATGACACCAACCCCATCAAGGAGGAGCAGGAGTACATCGACGCGATCAAAGAGGACGTGCGCTGGCTCGGCTTTGACTGGGGCGAGCACGAGTACTACGCCTCGGACTACTTCGACCAGCTCTACGAGTGGGCGATCAGGCTGGTCAGGGACGGCAAGGCGTACGTGGACGACCAGACGGCCGAGCAGATCCGCGAGACTCGAGGCACCCTGAAGACGCCCGGCGCGGAGAGCCCCCACCGGGACCGGCCCGTCGAGGAGAACCTCGATCTCCTGGAGCGCATGCGAGAAGGCGAGTTCCCCGACGGCTCGCGGGTGCTGAGGGCGAAGATCGACATGGCCGCGGGCAATCTCAACATGCGCGACCCCGTGATGTACCGCATCCTGCACGCGCGGCATCCGCGCACCGGCGACACGTGGTGCATCTACCCGATGTACGACTACGCGCACGGCCAGTCCGACTCGATCGAGCAGGTGACGCACTCGCTCTGCTCGCTGGAGTTCGAGGACCACCGCCCGCTGTACGACTGGTTCATCCGCGAGCTGGGGATCTTCCCCTCGCGCCAGATCGAGTTCGCGCGCGGGAACATCACGTACATGGTGACGTCGAAGCGGCGGCTCCTGCAGCTCGTGGACGGCGGGCTGGTGAGCGGGTGGGACGATCCGCGCATGCCCACCCTCCGCGGCCTGCGCCGGCGCGGCTACACGCCCGAGGCGATCCGGCGCTTCTGGGAGGAGGCGGGCGTCGCCAAGCGCGAGAACAACATCGAGTTCGCCAAGCTCGAGTCCATCCTCCGCGATGATCTCAACAAGCGGGCGCTGCGGCGGATGGCCGTGCTCAACCCGCTCAAGGTGGTCATCACCAACTGGCCGGAGGGCGAGGTCCGACAGTGCACCGCGCAGAACAATCCCGAGGATGCATCGGCCGGCGTGCGCGAAGTGCCCATCGGACGCGAGATCTACATCGAGCGCGATGACTTCATGGAGGATCCGCCGAAGAAGTACTTCCGGCTGTCGCCCGGCGTGGAGGTGCGCCTGCGCTTCGGGTACTTCATCACGTGTCAGGAGGTGATCAGGGACGAGGCGGGGAACGTGATCGAGCTGCGCTGCACGCACGATCCCGAAACCGCGGGCGGCAACGCGCCCGACGGGCGGAAGGTGCGAGGCACGATCCACTGGGTGAGCGCCGAGCACGCCGTCGATGCCGAGGTCAGGCTGTACGACCATCTCTTCGAGGTCGAGGACCCGACGGAGCCCCCGGAAGGATCGGACAACTGGCTGGACAATGTCAATCGCGACTCGTTGAAGGTTATCGAGGGCGCGAAGCTGGAGCCCGCGCTGGCCGAGGCCGAGCCGGGCGTGCCCTACCAGTTCGAGCGCGTCGGGTATTTCTGCCTCGATCCGGATTCGACGGGCGATCGGCTCGTGTTCAACCGCACGGTGACGCTGCGCGACACGTGGGCGAAGATCAGCGGGGCCAAGGCGGGCGCCGCCGCGAAGCGAGGTCCTCACCATGCCGCATGAAAAGAGACCCGGACTCGTTTCCGTCGCGGTCCTGTGCGCGACCGCCGCGGCGATGTTTTCTTCCTGCGCCACGCCGCCGCGCGGCGCGGGGGCGCGGCGTGTTCCGCCCGGCGAACTCGTCCTGATCCCCGCCGGCGAGTTCACGATGGGCCGGGCCGGCGAAGGCGACGCCGCCCCCGCGCATACCGTCCGACTCGATGCCTTCTACATCGACAAGTACGAGGTCACGAACGCCGAGTACCTCGCCTTCTGCCGCGCCACCGATCATCGGCGGCCGGAGTTCTGGGGGATGGCGGCGTTCCGCTGCGGACCCGGTTTTCCCCATCATCCCGTGGTCGGCGTGTCCTGGCGCGACGCGATGGCCTACGCGCAGTGGGCGGGCAAGCGGCTGCCGACCGAAGCCGAGTGGGAGTACGCCGCGCGGGGCGGGCTGGTCGACATGGAGTATCCCAACGGCCCGGACCTCGACCCCTCCCTGGCCAACTACTTCATTCGCGATCCGGCGCAGCGCGAACACTACCGGGGCGGCACCGCGCCCGTAGGCAGCTATCCGCCCAACGGCTACGACCTGCACGACATGGCGGGCAACGTCGTCGAGTGGACTGCCGACTGGTACGATGAGGCCTATTACAAAGTCAGTCCCCGCGCGAATCCCGCCGGGCCGGAGACGGGCAGGTTCCGCGTGATCCGGGGCGGGGGCTGGCATTCCGGCCCGTACTGCAACCGCGTCTATTACCGCAACGCGCTTCCCGGCCGATGGCTCGATTTCAACGTGGGGTTCCGCTGCGCCAAGGATGCGGAGCACGCCGATTGACGGACACCGACGGAGATTCCCGGGTGCCGGAGCTGGAGATTCGACCCTTCGAGGATGCCGATCGCGACGCCGTGATCGCGCTTTGGCGCGAGGTGTTTCCCGATGCCCCGGCGCACAATGATCCGGCACGCGACATTGACCGCAAGCTCGCCGTCCAGCGCGAGCTGTTCCTTGTCGCAACGCTGGACGGCACGCTGATCGGGACGGCGATGGCCGGCTTTGACGGCCATCGCGGCTGGGTGTACTACCTCGCGGTTCTGCCCGAACATCGCCGCCGCGGTGTGGGCACCGCGCTCATGCGCCGCGCCGAGCAGGATCTCGACGCCCTCGGATGCGCGAAGCTCAACCTCCAGGTTCGTGCTTCCAATGCGGCCGTCGTCGACTTCTACCGCGCGCTGGGGTATGCGATCGAGGATCGCATCGGCATGGGCAGGCTCCTCTGAGCAGACGAGGAAGATCGTGCCGCACGATCAGCCGAGCATGTCCTCGACCATCCGCCTCATGCGCCTGACGTGCGAGCCGCTCCAGTAGAACCGACCGCAGCCGGGGCAACGTTGCAGATCACCGGTCGCCGCGAGGACGCGCGGCGGCGCGCGGCCCTCCGCCTCACCCCGCGTGGCCGGAACAAGCGGGGTGTTACATCGGCTGCATCGCGTCAGCAGCCGCACGCGTTCGGCGAGGTCGAACCGATCGGCAACCTCGCGCACCTGCGCCAGGGGGCGCTCGGCGTCGACGAGATGAATCGCCCGCACATGCCATTCCTCCGGCAGCCGGCGATCGCGGGTCAGGATGATCCGCCCCTCCTCCACCGCGCGGCGGACGAGCTTCTCATCGGCGATGTCCGGCTCGAAGGCGGCGTCGAAGCCGAACAGACGCAGCCAGCGGGCGAGCTTGCCCAGCATCGCGTCGACCATGAAGCGAGGCGGATCGGCGCCGGGAACGTCGACCGGCGCGATCCCGACGCGCCGGCCGCAGGCGCAGTGAATCGTCCGCCCGAAGGCGAAGAGCGCCGAATCATATTCACGGCCGCAGCCGGGGCAGCGCACGGACACGCCTGTTCCCTCCGATGAGATAGCCTTCTTGCGTCATCATCTCCGATCGGCGCACCCCGTCAATCACTGCCGGCGACGAGGGATGGCGGCGCCGAAATGGAACGGCCGCGGATGGGGTCCGCGGCCGCGGGAAGACATCAGCAGGTGTCCGGCGCAGACAGACGCTCAGCGGGCGTCCTTTCCGCCGAAGTCGCACCACGGCTGGCCGTACTCTTCGTAGAGCACGAGTTCGAGCGCGCCGTCCGCGTCGATTTCGATGACGTAATGACGGTGGCAGTCGCAGCCGTCGAAACAGTCCATGAACCCGTCATCGATGTCCCAGCACCACAGGTCCTCCCCCTGGTCCATCGGCGTATAGAAGTTCTCACCTCCGAAGAGCGCGTTCGGCTCGGCGACGTCGACGTTCTCCAGTTCCAGGTACAGAACGCCGAGGGCGGGGACGTTGAGATTCCCCGACAACGTGAGCACCCACCAGTCGCCGAAGATGTTCTCCTCGTCGATGACCTGGAAGTAGGCGTTGTATTCCTGATACGCATCGTCCGGCTCTTCGGGCAGGAGCTTGACGAGAAGCTGATCGGGCGCCCAGGCCATCGAGTGCGGCTCTTCCGCGAGATCGGGATACACATCGCGGATACGACCCAGGTCCCGATCGATGCGTTCGTAGGTTCCATCGGGGAGCAGCAGCGGCCCGCCGGGACCGAGCATCTCCAGACCGATCTGTTCCGCCTCGGGGTTGTCGTACGGCGGCGGATAATCGAACGTGCAGGGGCCCCAATCGGCGAGGAGGGCGAGGAGATCGGCGGTGTCGACCACGCCGTCCTCGTCAAGGTCGCCGCTGCAGTCTTCGCAGGGCCCCCACTGGCTGAGCAGTTCCAGCAGGTCCGCGGTGCCGACCTGGCCGTCGCCGTCGAGGTCGGCGTCGCACGTGAACGCGATCGCCGCCTGCGGGAGGAGGAGCGCGATCGCGAGTGCCGGGACGAGCGATGTGCGTGAAGCGCGCATGAGAGATGACTCCTTTCTGAGCGGTGGACATCGCATCAGCCTACCGCGGCATCCGAAGCCGGCGTCGAGTTTCTGCCATATCGCCGCATCGAGATGCCGCGATCATCGTTCCCGCGGGTTTCGAGGGCGGAGGACGGCTCAGGACGGCTTCTTCACCGGGCCATTCTCGCGAACGGGTTCCGTGTGCGGCGGCAGGCCGAGCACCCGGATGTCGCCGTCGGCCTCGAGGAGATCGGCGATCGTGGCGCCGGCGAACGAGCGCTCGATGTACGCGGTGGCGTCGTCGAGGAGCTTGTGAAGCGGGCAGAGCTTCCCCGGGCCGTGCCCGTCGCGATGAAGCGGGCAGTCCTCGATGCGGTGCAGCGGACTGACGGCCTGGACGACCTCGAGCACGGTCAACTGCGGCGGCTCACGCACCAGCGTGAATCCGCCGTACAAACCGCGTTGCGATCGCACCAGGCCGAGCTTGGACAGCTCCTGGAGAACCTTGGAAAGGTAATCGGGAGGAACCCGGGTCGCCTCGGCGATCTGGTGAACTGTCCGCGGTTGGTCGTGCTCGACGGCCAGGTACGAAACAGCTCGCAGGGCGTATTCGGCGGTGAGTGAAACCACGCAGAGCCCCTGACGGACAACCTTATGCCAATATCTAATTTAGCACCTTCGCCGCCCCTGTCTATGCCTGGGAGCCAAAAGTCGGCAAAAAAGACAATCCCCCGCGGCCCGGGTCCCAGGCTGACGAGGTGCGGCGTATCGTCGTAAACCATTGCGAAATAGGAAGATGCGACGTCTTATGGACGCGGTTCGCCCCCCGGCCCGCCCAACCGGGATCAGGCACAATCGGCAAACCTGCAGGCATCGATTCGGCCGGCGGCCCGGAATCGGCCTGATCGAACCGCCTGCCCCTCGATCCGGTTTGATCGTTCGCTTCCTCTCCGCCAGACTGGTGCGTGTCCGGCTACTACAGCGAGCGCCTGTCCGCGGAGCGTCTGCAGCGGTGTTACGACCTCGCCCCGCCGCGCGTGCAACGCTATCTCCAGGCCGAGATCGACTTCGTTCTCGATCGCATCAAACCCGGCGACCGCGTCCTCGAACTTGGATGCGGCTACGGTCGCGTGATGGCCCGCTTCCTCGGCGCCGCACGCCTGGTGGTGGGCATCGACACCTCACCGGAGAGCCTGCGCTTGGCGCGCGCGATGATCGGCGAGAGGGCGTCCTGCCGCCTGGAGGAGATGGATGCCGCGGCGATGACCTTCCCCGATCACGCCTTCGACGTCGTGCTCTGCATCCAGAACGGCATCTCCGCCTTCGGCGTCGATCGCGGCACGCTGCTGCGCGAGGCTGTCCGCGTGACGGCGCCGGGCGGGACGGTCCTCTTCTCCAGCTATTCGCCGCGCTTCTGGGACGACCGCCTGGAGTGGTTTCGCATCCAGTCCGCGCACGGCCTGCTGGGCGAGATCGACGAGCAGGCCACCGGCGACGGCGTCATCGTCTGCAAGGATGGCTTCCGGGCCACGACCGTCAGCGGCGAGGAGTTCCTCGCCCTGTGCGCCGAGTGCGGCGTGGAAGGCCGCATCACCGAGGTGGACGGCTCGAGCCTCTTCTGCGAGATCAGGATCGGCGCCGCACCGCCCCGGCGACGCTGAGAGAGCGCAAAAAACAAGCCCGCGCCGATGCGGCGCAGGCTGTCGCATTCAATCGCTTCAAGTCTTCAAGTGCTTCGCGTCCACTCCGCGAGCAGGATCAGCAGATCAGTGACATCAATGACGCCGTCGCCGTTGATGTCGGTGCCACATCCGTCCGGCTCGCCGCAGTCGCCCCAGTCGGCGAGGAGATCGAGGAGATCCTCGGTGTCGATCTCGTCATCGCCGTTCGTATCGCCCCACAGCGGGACCTTGATCACGTTCGTGAAGATGTCCGGATCACCGGCGGTCGTGTCCAAATAGACGGGGTACGCCCAGTTGTCGGCGATGCCCAGCCCGAGATAGTCGCCGATGAACTGGTTGTAGCGGTTCAGGCCGTCGTTGTCGCTGTCCCAGGAAGCGGGCGTGAGGCGGAACTCGTACCACGTCGCCCCGCCGTCGATGCTGTAGGAGTAATACGCGTCGAACATGCCGTGCTCGACGTTGTCGTCCTGGTCGGTGTGGCGGGAGTCGAAATACACCATGTGCAGACGGCCGTCCTTGTCGCACTCGATCCAGCACCAGAACTGGTCGCCGGGCGGGTCCGCATCACCGTTGACGACCACCGGCTCCGTCCAGGTCGTCCCCTGGTCGGTGGACTTGGTGAAGTACAGATCGACGTTGCGGTTGCCTTCGACGATCTCGGTGGTGTCGAAGTAGCAGGCGTAGAGCGTGCCGTCTCGCTTGTCGACATCGATGTAGACGAGCGACGGGACGCGGAACTGGCCGGGGAAGCGCGAGCCGTCCTGGGTGCCCCACACGTCCATGCGGGTGGCGATGGTGTGCGTGCTGAAGCTGTCACCGCCGTCGAGGCTGCGCTTGAGCTTCATGCCCGAGCCGAAATCCCAGTAGGCGATGTACAGTTCGCCGTTCGGACCCACGCGGGGCAGGAACCCGATCCCGCTGCCCAGCGACTGCGGGTAGGTGAACGTCTCGCCCATGTCGTCGGACCAGATCACGCCCTCGTTGAAGGCGATGTAGAGGCGGGTGGTGTCGGGCATCCCCGGCCTCGGGCCCGCGGCCATCCAGCACTTGTCCAGTCCCCCGGTCCGTGCCGCCACCGACGGCTCAAACTCCGAGGCGCCCGGAGCCTTGCGGGCCACGTACAGGCAGTTGGGGCCGCCCCAACTGATCGCTCCGGCCCAGAGCGTGCCGGTGCGCGGATCGAAGGCGGTCATCGGGTCGCCCTCGACGTCGCTCTGGTACTGCACCGGCGGGCGGATGAGGAAGTCCGTCCAGGTCTGCCCGCCGTCCAGAGAAAGGGAGAATCCGGCGTTGATGATCTCGTAGCCGGGCGACTCCCGCCAGTCGTTCCAGCCCGCGATGATCTCCAACGGATTGGCCTCGCTCACGGAGACGGTCGTTTCGTTGGCCGCCTGAACGCCCCCGCCGGGGTCGATGCGCACCTGCGGCCCCACCTCCGGCATGAGCTGGGCCCGGCCGACGGAGACCGCGAGACCGAGAGCGAGGACGCCGGCGACGAACGCGCCGGACCGAAGACCGCGGGGCGGCTGACTGTGCTGGTGTCTCATGAAATTGACTCCTGTGGATGGGATGGCCCGTCCGTCCCGGGGCGGCCGGCCAGCCACCCGTCCAGCATACCGAAGGGTTGTCCCAACACCAGCCCTCTGTCGCGGAATCGGGGACGAAAGCGGTCTGCGAAGGCAAAGGCGTGGCTTTTGCTCGCATTCGCCCCTCCGCGCTGTACCATGAATGCTCTCTCAGTCCCCCCCGCCCCTCATCTGGAGGTTGAGGATCATGCGTTGCTCCCGATCCATTTGCGCCCTCGCCGCGAGCCTCGCGCTCGCCTTCCTCGTCACGGGCTGCCAGACCGCCGCGCCCGCCTCGGACGCGTCCGCGGCCGGGCCGGCCGGCACCGGGCCCAGCCCGGTGAACGAACGCTCCGAGCGGGAGCGTGCCGAATGGGAGGCCGCCATCGCCGGCCTGGGCTTTGACACCGGCCGCGTGGTCGTTGACGCACCTCCGTCGCGAAGCGATGAGGCGCGTGCCGCCCGGCTGATGGAGGCGGGCGACACCGAGCTGGCGTCGAATCATCGCACGCAGGCCGTCGCCGCCTACGCCGCCGCCGTCCGAGCCGCCCCCGACCTGCCCGAGGCGCACATCGCCCTGGGCGAGGCGATGATCGCCAAGGGCAAGACGGATCTCGCCCTCGCCTGCTACCGCACGGCGCTGGACCTTCGGCCGGATGACACCGAGACCCGCTTCGCCCTCGCCGAAACGCTGGCCCGCGAGATGCGGTTCGAGGAAGCGATCGACGAGATGGAAGCGGTCGTCGCGGCCGTCCCCGGTCACGGCCGGGCGCACGAGCGTCTGGCGATCTGGCAGTACTACGGCGAGGACTACGGCGCCGCGTGGCGTCACGTCCGCGCCGCCCGCGCCGCCGGCCACGAGATGCCCCCGCAGTTCATCACCCTGCTCAGCGGGAAGATGGCCGAATCCGACGTGCGCTGATCGCGAAGGACATCATCGCCTGGCGCAACCGGCGGGCCTTCTCGCCGGAGAGGGCTGTCAGGTCCACTGCCCCAGCAGGATGAGCAGATCGACGACGTCGATCGCGCCGTCGCCGTTGATGTCGGTGCCGCATCCGTCCGGCTCGTCGCACGGGCCCCAGTCGGCGAGGAGATCGAGCAGATCGGCGGTGTTCACAATGGCATCGCCGTTCGTGTCCCCCACACCGGCGATCAGTCGCCGGGCATCTCGCACAAGCTGACCGCGAAGTGCACCGTCGCGTCGAGCAGCTCCTGGAGTTGCGGGCCGGGCGTCGCGTCCTCGGGCATCGGGTTGGGCGTGTTGAACACGTGGTCGCCGCCCTCGATGATCAGCTCGTTGGATCGCTCCCCCAGCGCCACGCGCAGCTCCTCGGCGCACGCGACGGGAACCGTCGGATCGTCCGAGCCGTGGATGATCAGCGTCGCGCAGTGAATGCGTGACGCCAGGTCGGGCAGGTCATGGCCGGCCGGGTCATCGATCTGCTCCTGGAGGAACGCCCGGCCGATGCGCAGATCCTGGCCGGTGCGCGCGGAGGGCGACTCGAGGTAGCCCTTCTCCAGCAATCCCCTGGCCTCCTCTTCACTGAGCGGGTTGCACCAGCACGGCGTGGCCGCGACCACGATCCCCATCGGCTGAGGGAACGATGCGTCATCGGCAAACCGTCCCGCGGTGAGCAGCACCGTCACCCCGCCGCGTGAATGGCCGAAGAGCACGTAGGGCAGGCCCGCGCCGTCGAGTTCGCCCCGCGCGATCGCCTCCACCACCGCCCGGCAGTCGTACACCTGCCCGTTCCAGGTGTCGCGCTCGAACAGGTCCGGGCGCGCGAACGTGTCGATGTCGTTGGTCATCCCCGAATGACTGAAGTTGAAGCGATGGGCGATCAATCCCGCGGCGGCGCAGTCGCGGGCGAGGACGGGAAACATCCCGTAATCCTTGTAGCCCTTGAGCCCGTGCGCGATGACCATCACGCCCCCCGCCTCGCCCTCGGGCAGATGCGTATCGCCGATGATCGGCTGACCCTCGGCTCCGGGAATCGACCATGACTTGATCGTGCTCATCGAGATCGGTCTCCGTGCTGGCGACGCGTCTGCCGGCGTCCATCGGCGCGCCGGCAGAGAACGGCATCCTACGCGGTGAGCGCGATCCGTGTACAGGGAACGCGACGAACCTGGTGGATTCCCCGTTCGCGGTTTCGGTGTGCCCCGGATGCCGGCGATCGCGGCCCCATCGGATCGACGCGCCGGGCCGGCGCATACAATGGCGATGATGAGCCAGCTTGGGCGGATCATCGTGATGGTGGGCATCATCCTCGTCGTGGCGGGCCTGGCCCTGTGGGGCCTGGGGCGCCTGGGCTTCCGCGGGCTGCCCGGTGATGTCCGCTTCCAGAGTGAGGGGACCCGCGTTCACCTGCCGATCGTCACCTGTCTTGTCGCCTCCGTGGTGCTGACGATCCTCATCAACGCCGCCCTCTGGCTGTGGAACTGGCTGGCGCGGTAGGATCACGCCGCGTCGCGTCGGCCGGCGGCGAAGCCGTGTGCGCTTTTTTCTGCGAAGGAGCAAGCTCCGACATGTCCGATACAGAGCAACTCCGCGATCCGTGGCTGGTGGCGGTCTGGCCGGGGATGGGCAGCGTGGCCCTCGGGGCCGGCAGCTACCTCGTCAACAAGCTCGGGGCGCAGCTCGTCCATGAGCTGCCCGCCCGCGATCTGTTCGACATCCAGCAGATCGACGTGAAGGAGGGCCTGGCGAGCATCGGCCGACTCCCCCGCAGCATGTTCTTCCAGTGGCGCAATCCTTCCGGCGAGCGGGACCTGCTCATCTTCATCGGCGAAGCGCAGCTCTCACCCGGCGGGTACGGGCTCTGCCACAAGCTGCTCGATTACGCCGAGCAGCGCGGCGTGAAGCGCATCGTCACCTTCGCCGCGATGGCCACCCAGTTGCATCCGACCGCCGATCCGCGGGTGTTCGGCGCCGCCACCGAGAAGCCGCTCGTGGAGGAGATGAACCGGCATCGGGTGGAGGTCCTCGAGGAGGGGCAGATCAGCGGGCTGAACGGCGTGTTGCTCGCCGCCGGCGCCGAGCGCGGCCTGCCCGGCCTGTGCCTGCTGGGCGAGTTGCCCTTCTTCGCAGTGGGCGTGCCCAATCCCCGCGCGTCGCAGGCGGCGCTGGAGGTCTTCCGGGACATGGCGGGCATCGAGCTGGATCTCGAGGAGATCGCCGCCCAGGCGAAAACGGTCGAGACCGCCCTGCTCCAGTTGCTGGAGAAGATGAAGGAAGCCGCCGCCGACGAGGCCGAGGCCGGCGGGGAGGGCTTCAGCGTGCCCGAGTTCGCCGGTCCCGAGGACGAGCCGCCGGCCGAGACCGAGCCCGGCGAGGAGAAGAAGACGCCCCCGCGCCTCGATCTCGCCACCCGCAACCGCATCGAGTCCCTCTTCCAGGAGGCACAGCAGGACCGCGGGCAGGTCATGCGCCTGAAGGCCGAGCTCGATCGACTTGGCGTCTTCGAGCAGTACGAGGACCGCTTTCTCGATCTGTTCAAGAAGGCGGAATAGCGGCCGTCGACGCGCCGCAACTGGACTCACTCGTCCGCGCAGAGTTCGCGGTACTGATCGGGCCGGCGATCGTCGATCGCATCGTTGCGCGGCGTGAGCGCCTTGTTCTGCGCCTCGGCGAGATCGACGTCCCCGATCAGCGTGGCCGCCTCCGTCTGCGACGCCTCGGCGAGCGTCGCGCCTTCCGGATCGGCGATGAGCGATCCGCCCGTGAACGTCAGTTCGCCTTCGGTCCCGATGCGGTTCGCCGTCGCGATGAACGTTCGGTTGGTCATCGCGTAGACGGGGATCGCGCGTTGCGCCTTGCCGGGGATGACAAGATTCGACGGATGGCAGATGAGCTGGGCGCCTTTGAGCATGAGGATGCGCCACGGCTCGCACATCGCCCAGTCGAAGCAGATCTGGATGCCGATCGTGCCGTATTCGCGCTCGAAGACGGGCAGGCCGAGATCGCCCGGTTGGAAGATGTCCGGCTCGTCCATGAACAGGTGCAGCTTGCGGTAGATCCCCTCGACGCCGCGGGCGCTGAGGAGGACGGCGGAGTTGTAGAGCCGATCGCCCGCCCGCTCGCAGAGACCGGCGACGATCTCGCACCCGAGCGCCTCGCACCGGCCGGCGAGGTACTCCAGGAAAGGGCCGGATGCGACCGACTCGGACGCCTCCCACGCCGCGGCGCGATCGGGGAAGTTGTACCCGCTGTTGGCCAGTTCCGGCAGGACGATGAGAGCGGCCCCACGCGCCCGCTCGATCAGCGGATCGAGCCGGCGGATCGTCCCCGCCCGATCGCACAAGAGGGGCGCGAACTGAATCAACGCGATCTTCATGAGCTTCGTCCCTTTCGACTTCGATCGGGCCGTACACTTGCGGTGAAACGCGTAGCATCCCCTCCCGCCATGAACCGGTCAATTCACGAGGCCATTCTGAAGATGCTCGAGGAGGCGGCGATCGACTACCGCCATCTCACGCACGAGCCGACGCGAACGAGCGCCGAGGCGGCGCGGGTGCGCGGGCTGTCGATGCGCATGGGCGGCAAGGCGCTGCTCATGAAAGCGGGGACCGGCGACCGCTTCGTCCTCGTCGTGCTCAGCGCGGCCCTGAAGCTGAACTCCAACGCCGTGCGGCGCGAACTGGGCGTCGATCGGCTGCGGTTCGCGACGCTCGATGAACTGAAGGAGCTGACCGGCCTCGTCCCCGGGGCCGTCCCGCCCTTCGGCGCGCCGATCCTGCCTTTCCCCCTGTATGTCGATCAGTCGATCGCGGGCAACGATCGCATCGCCTTCAACGCCGGCTCGCTGACGGACTCGATCATCATGAGCGTGGCGGACTATCGGCGCGTGGCGCAGGTCGAACGCATCGTGAACGTCGGGGCCGCGAAGTGAGTTCATCGCGCGGCAAGTCGCGCCGTCGCGATCACGCGCCCGCGGGGACGGGGCTGCCCATCTGCTCGATCACCGCGTCGGCGAAGCCGCTGCATTTGAGCAGCGTGGCGTCCTCCATCAGGCGATGAAAGTCGTAGGTCACGGTGCTCGCCGCGATGGCCCGCTCCATGCCGGTGATGATCAGGTCCGCCGCCTCGTCCCAGCCCAGATAGCGCAGCATGAGCTCGCCGGAGAGGATGACCGAGCCGGGGTTGACCTTGTCGAGCCCCGCGTACTTGGGCGCCGTGCCGTGCGTCGCCTCGAAGATGGCGTGCCCGCTGTCGTAGTTGATATTCGCACCCGGGGCGATGCCGATCCCGCCCACCTGCGCTGCCAGCGCATCGGAGATGTAATCGCCGTTCAGGTTCATCGTGGCGACCACGTCGAACTCCCGCGCGCGGGTCAGCACCTGCTGAAGGGTGATGTCGGCGATCGTGTCGCGGATGAGCAACTTGCGCTTCCACTTGCCGTCGCCGTGGGTGGGCCAGAGGTCCAGCGCCCGTTCGACCTCGTCGCGGATCGTCTTCTGCTGCGCTTCGGTCATGAGGTCGTAGCCGGGATCGACGAGGCGCGCATTGTCCTCGGTGGAAATGCCCGGCTCGTTCTCGCGATTGCCGAGAATCCAGCTCTCGCGCTCGCTGACCGTTTCGTTTCGGAACTCGCGGGCGGCGAGTTCATAGCCCCACTTGCGGAACGCGCCCTCGGTGAACTTCATGATGTTGCCCTTGTGGACGAGGGTGACGGACCGCCGGCCGCGCTCCAGGGCGAAGTTGACCGCCGCCCGCACCAGCCGCTCCGTGCCCTCGCGCGAGACGGGCTTGATCCCGATCCCGCTCGTGTCGGGGAAGCGGATCTTCTGCACCCCCATCTCGTTCCGGAGGAACGCGACGATGCGGCGGGCCTCGTCGCTCTCCGCCTCCCACTCCACGCCCGCGTAGATGTCCTCGCTGTTCTCGCGGAAGATGACGATGTCCACGTCCTCCGGCTTCTTCACCGGCGAGGGCACGCCCGGGAAGTACCGCACCGGGCGCAGGCAGACGTACAGGTCCAGGATCTGGCGGAGGGCGACGTTGAGCGAGCGGATCCCCCCGCCGACCGGTGTGGTGAGCGGTCCCTTGATCCCGACCAGGTGTGTCCTGAAGGCCTCGATCGTCTCGTCCGGCAGCCAGGCGCCGCTGTCGTTGAACGACTTTTCGCCCGCGAGCACTTCCTGCCAGGCGATGGCCCGCCGCCCGCCATAGGCCTTCTCGACGGCCGCGTCGAAGACGCGCACGGCGGCGGCCCAGATGTCCGGGCCCGTCCCGTCACCTTCGATGAACGGGATGATGGGATGGTCCGGCACGGAGAGGCCGGCGGTGGTCATGGTGATCGACGCGGGCATGGGGCGGTATCTCCTGGCGTGAATTCAGGTCCGGCCCCCCGGTCATATGGAGCGAGCCGGAATCGGAAGCCTATCGTAGCCCCCTCCTTCTTCCGGGCCAGAGGTGAACCGGGAGGAAAACGGGCTCAGGCCGCCGCCGACCTGACGCGCGAGGCTTGACGGGCGCAGGGCGGCGGCCGACGATTCCGCCATGCCCGTCGGCGAAGTGATCAGCGTGGACGTCGTCATCTTCGGGGGAGGCGGCGCCGGCCTGTGGCTGCTCGATACGCTGCATCGGGCGGGCCATCGCGCCCTGCTGCTGGAGGCGGGCGAGCTCGGGGCCGGGCAGACCGTCGCCTCCCAGGGCATCGTGCATGGCGGGGTCAAGTACGCCCTCGACGGGCTGCTCTCGCCCTCCGCCCGCGCGGTGCGCGAGATGCCGCTGCTCTGGCGGCGATGCCTGGCCGGCGAGGACGAGCCGGATCTCTCCGCCACACGCCGTCGCGCCGAGTTCTGCCATCTCTGGCAGACCGGGACACTCTCCTCGCGGGTGGCGATGTTCGGCGCGCGGGCCGGCCTCCGCGTGAGGCCGGTCCCGTTGGAACCGCAGGAACGGCCCGGGCTGCTGCGCGACTGCCCCGGCGTCGTGGCCCGGCTGGATGAACAGGTCATCGACCCGGAGAGCTTCGTTCGCAGCCTCGCCGATCGCAACGAGGGGCGGGTGTTCCGCATCGATGCCGGGCATGGCGTGGAATTCGATCGCGAAGCGCCCGGCGAGGTGGACCACGTTCACCTCATCAATCCCGAGACCGGCGAGCCGCTGAACCTGAAGCCGCATCGGACCGTCTTCACCGCCGGCGCGGGCAGCGCCCGGCTGCGCGAGGCGGTGGGCCTGCCCGCGCGTCGCATCCAGCGCCGTCCGCTGCATATGGTGCTCGCGCGCGGCGACCTGCCTCCGCTGAACGGCCATTGCGTGGACGGAATGCACACCCGCGTCACGATCACGACCACCGAGGACACGATGGGGCGCGCGATCTGGCAGATCGGCGGACAGGTGGCCGAGGACGGCGTGAACATGGAGCGGGCCGATCTGATCCGCCACGCCCGCGCGGAGCTCAACGCCGTCCTGCCCGGCCTTGACATGACCTCGGCCGAGTGGGCGACGTACCGCGTCGATCGCGCCGAACTGGCCACGCGAAGCGGAAGACGACCGACAGACGCGCGGGTCGTGGAGGAAGGACGCGTCATCTCCGCCGCCCCCACGAAGATGGTGCTGATCCCGCAGCTCGTGCGGCGCGTGATGGATCTTCTGCCCGCCCCCGCCGCGCCGGCGCCGGCCGCACCGCTCCGGGCGCGGCTCGACGCCTGGCCGCGGCCGGACGTCGCCATCCCCCCCTGGGAGGAGGACCTCGCATGGTCCATCGGCGTCTAGGTGCACGCGGGCTCCGGGTCAGCCCCGTCGGGTTCGGCGCGTTCAAGATCGGCCGCAACGTCGGCGTCAAGTACCCGAACGACTACGAACTCCCCGACGCGCAGAGCGTGCAGCGTCTCCTGGAGGGTGTCCTCGATCTCGGGATCAACCTGATCGACACGGCACCCGCCTACGGCCTGAGCGAGGAGCGCCTCGGCCGGGCCCTCGCGCCTCGGCGTGGCGAGTTCGTGCTCTCCACGAAAGTCGGCGAGGTCTTCGAGGAAGGCCGATCGACATACGACTACAGCGCCGCCGCCATACGCGCATCCGTCAAGCGAAGCCTGCGGCGACTCCGCACCGACGTCATCGACATCCTGTTCATCCACTCCGACGGCCGGGACCTGGAGATTCTCGACCAGACGGACGCGGTGGAGACGCTGCTCGCGCTCCGCGAGTCCGGAGAAGCGCGTTTCGTCGGCCTGTCAGGCAAGACGATCGAGGGCGCGCGGGCGGCCCTGCCCTGGGCCGACGTGCTGATGGTCGAGTACCACCGGGAGGATCGCTCGCACGAAGGCGTCATCGCGGAGGCGGCCGAAGCCGGGGTGGGCATCGTGGTCAAGAAACCGCTCGCCTCCGGTCATCTCCCCGCCGAGGAGGCGCTGCGCTTCGTGCTTGCCAACGAAGCGGTCGGCAGCGCCGTCATCGGAAGCCTGAACCTGGCGCATCTGCGCGACAGCGTCGCCATCGCGGCGCGACGGTGAGGGTGTGACCGGCGACGATCCGGGACGACCTCTTCTTCCGGTTCCGTCAGATCGCCTCGGTGAGCTCGACGAAGCGCTTATAGGGGATCGCCGTCCAGCTCTGGGCCTGGAAGGCGCCGTTGGCCTGGCTGATCATCGAGACCTTCGCGGCCGTCTCCGCATCGGGGGCTTCGTAGATGTCGAGAAAGTCGTACGGGCCGAGGAGCGCGAAGTGGTGAAGAAACTTCACCTCGGGGCATTTCTCTTTCACCTGATCCAGCCAGGCGCGGCCGAGCTGGCTGCGATCCCTCACCTGCCGGGCCACCTCGGGTGAGAGCTTGGTCATGAGGATGTAGGTCTGCACGGGCGGTCTCCTTCTGGCCCCCGGAAGCGGAACGCTGATCTCCGCGTCGCGAACGGAGCGCTACGAGCCGTCCGCGGGCGGCCTTTCCGGAATGATAAGCTCCATTCCCACGGCGATCGCATCGGGATTGGAGCCGATGAGCCGCCGGTTCGCCTCGTAGATGAGCCGCCAGTGCCGTTCGGCGCCCAGCCGCGCCCGGGCGATCGAGCTGAGCGTATCGCCGCTTCGGACGGTGTAGGTTCCGCTCCCGCCGGCGGAACGCTGCTCGTCGTCGTGCGTTTCGTTTCGCGCCGGAAGGAGCAGGACCTGACCGATGCGCAGATTCCGGGGGTCGATGGCGGGATTGGCCTGCTGAATCAGCTCCCACCGCGCCGCCTCCCCGAACCAGCGCTGGGCGATCGAGGAGAGCGTATCCCCGTCTTTGACCACGTACGGCGTGTGCGCCGCCGGAGCCCTCTCGTCCGGCGAGCGCGCTGCGGAGGCCTCATCAGCGGCCGGGCGTTGCGGGGGCGTCTGCGGCGTGCGATCGGGGCCCGGCTGTTGGCGGGGCATGCCACCGGGCAATCCCGCCCGGTCGGTCGTTGGTGAGCCATCGATCGCCTCTCCCGGCCTCTCGCTCGGCGCCGCCCCGTCGCCGGGGCCCGGAGGCGCCGGGGACGGCCGGGTCGCCTCGGGATCCGCGGCAGTCGGCGTCTCGCCCGCGGGATCCGGCGACGGGTCGAGCCTCGGCTCATCCCGGCCGAGCACGGCCGCGGGGGTCGAAGAAGACGCTGCCGGGTCGGTCTCCGCGCGGCGCGGAGGCGGCGTGCCGACGGGGACCAGATCGCCCGTCCGGGCCGACGACGGCTCGGAGGCGGCCGCCCCGTCGTCCTCGGGCGCGGCGACGGTCGGGTCGTTGACGAGCACGGCCTCGCCGTTCCCGCCCCGATAGAAGACGCCCCAGTACAGGACGATCACGCCCATCAGGAGGGTGAGGACGGCGAGGAGGATTCGGGTGCCGGGTTTCATCGCAACGACTCCGCCCACCGGGTAGCTGGAACGCGACCGCCGCCGGTCGGCGCATGATACCGCCCCGCCGCTCGGGGCGCAGCGCCCCCGGCGCTCATCGGCGCATTCGGCGGTCACCGTCCAATCGCGGGCGGGATCGGGTCGATCAGGTGGTGGCCGGCTCACCCGTCGCCGGGGCGGGCGCGGGGGTGGCCGTCCCCCCGCCGCGAAGGACGAGCGGCGCGGCCACCGCCACCGAGCTGTAGGTCCCGACGAGGAGCCCGATGAGCAGGCAGAAGGTGAACGGCCGGATGCCGCTGCCGCCCTCGGCGTACATGATCACCACCGCCACGAGGGTCGTCACCGAGGTCAGCAGCGTGCGGCTGATCGTCTGATTGATCGACCGGTTGACGATCCGCGCGGTGGGAAGCGGGAGCTTGCCGCGATTCTCGCGGATCCGGTCGAGGATGACGATGGTGTCGTTGAGGGAGTAGCCGATGATGGTCAGCAGCGCGGCGACGACGCCGAGATCGATGCGGAACGGCTCGATGAGCAGGGCGCTGCCGACGGCGGTGGTCCCGATGAAGGCCGTGGCGGCGAGCAGCCCCAGGGCAATGACCACGTCGTGCACGAGGGCCGCGATCGCCGCCAGCGAGTAGCGCAGCGAGCCGAACCGAACCCAGATGTAGACCAGAATCCCCAGCAGGCTGAGGATCACCGCCACCACCGCCTGGGCGGACAGCGTCTCCGCCACCGCCGAAGAGTAGCTGCTCACCCGCTCCAGGCTCGCCGGCTGCTGCAGCGCCCGACGGATCAGCATCCACTCCGGATCGGCGACTTCCCGCCACCACAGCTCCGTATCCACCTGCAGGTAGCTGCGGTACGGATCGTTGACGAGCACGACGAAGTCGCGATAGCCCGTGCGCGGATTCTGCGGATCGACGGGCGTGAGCCCCACGACCTGCACCTTCCGCGCGCTGTACTGGGCGAAGTCCGGCTGCTTGCGCATGCGCTCGATGCGCTTGGCGACGTCGGCTTCCGTGGTGGGCGGCGCGACGTTTTCGAGCATGATCGCCGCCCCGCCGACGAACTCGGGCACCCGCCGCGTCTCCTGCCGCGCGATGTTCTGTCCCAGTTCCACGTCGGTGATCGGATTGACGTAGGACGTGGAGTCATCGTCGTCGCCGCCCTGGAAGCTCAGCGGCGGAGTCGCGTCAAGCTGGTCGCCGAACTCGTCCACGATCGCATCCACGATCACGCGGGTGATCGTGCGATCATCCTCCAGGCCCTTGGGGCTGGAGACCTTGACCTGGAAGTGGGAGGCGAGGATGTTACCCGCCGCATCGGTCGTCGTGTCACCCTCGGTGAGAATGCTGGCGTTGGTGAACTCCTGGAGGATGGCCAGCCGGGTGCGCTCCTCCTCGCTCGTGGCGGCGGCGGGATCGGCCTGCTCGCCGATGGCGTGGATCCGGTCTTCCACCGCGATGGGATCGCCGGTGTGTCGGAGCATGAGGCGGATGGGATCGCCGTTGGCGTCCAGATCGGGCAGGCCGTCGTTGTCGTCATCCACGGTCGCGGTGGCCATGGTGAGCGAGACCCCGCCTCGGAACTCGGTGTCGAACATGTCCACCCCGCGGGCCTGCACGAGCACGATCGAACCGATGAAGGCGATGCCGCTGAGACCCCAGAACACGCGGCGGAGCCCGATCCAGTTGATGGACGGCTCGAGGAACCGGTGAATGGCCGGCACCACCGTCGCGAGCATCGGCAGGCGCCGGATCTTCGCCAGATCCGTGTAGAGGTAGTAGATCTGGCGCGTGGCGAAGAGGGCGGTGAACAGCGTCGCGCAGATGCCGATCGTCAACGTGAGCGCGAAGCCCTTCACCTCCGCGGTGGCGGTGTAGAACAGCACGGCGCAGATGATGAGGTTCGTGATGTTGGCGTCGAGGATCGTGCTCAGGGCCTTGTTGTACCCCTGCCGCACCGCGCCGCGCAGATCGTATTCGCCGGAGAAGATCTCCTCGCGGATCCGCTCGTAGATGAGCACGTTGGCGTCAACGGCCATGCCGATGGTGAGGACGATGCCCGCCAGGCCGGGGAGGGTGAACGTGCCGTCGATGAGCATCATCGACCCGAAGATGATGATGCCGTTGGCGATGAGGGCGAGATCCGCCAGGAAGCCGGCGAAGAAGTAATACAACAGCATGAACGCGGCGACGGCGACGATCGAGATGATGAACGCCTCACGCCCGCGATTGAGGTTGTCCTGCCCCAGCGACGGGCCGAGGATGCTCACCGAAATCGGCTCCGAGGAGAGCTGCGCCTGCAGCGACCCCGCCGCCAGCACCTTGATCAGGTAGTTGATCTCCTCGACCGAGAAGTTGCCCGAGATCTGGCCCCGGCTGGTGATCTGGCTCTGGATCGTCGGGGCCGAGTAGACCTCGCCGTCGAGGAGGATCGCCATCGGCTCGCCGATGTGAGTGGCCGTAAGCCGGCCCATCAGGCTCGCCCCCGAGGCGTCCAGACCGAAGGCGACCGCGGGACGACCCAACTGATCCTGGGACTGGTATGTCTGGGTGATCGACCAGTCGCGGTCACCCGTGTGCGTCATGCTCTTGTCCTGACGGGCGTAGAGC
>JAXHTH010000123.1:0-4615 GCA_034211115.1 Planctomycetota bacterium
GGCTCCGCGAACGACGCGGAGCGGAGCCGCGGGGGATGAACGACGGGGAGATTATTGCCGACCGACCGCGCCGAACAGACAAATCACGCCGTTGAGACCGGTTGCTTAGCGGCCTGCTAGGGGCCGTGATCTTCTGCACCTCGCACTGGCCATGCGCCACCCGGATGCCAAGAACACCAGCCAGCATCCAAGCTGTGACGACAGCACCCGACGCGAATCGCAGCCCGAAATGATGGCGATGTCTGCTCACGACACACCCCCATTCGAAATGCTCAACTCCTCTACAAACGTACCCGATAATCCCCGGATCGGAAGCCCAGTCGCGGTTTTTCTTGGCGGATGAGCTGCGATCTGAGCGGGAGACGCGTGCTCAGGGCGGTTCACTCGCCCGTCTCGCGGGTGGCAACCACTTGTCAGATCCTCTCTTCGCCGACGACACCGGCCGCGGCTCGCGAACGCCGATCCTCGCGGACAAGTGGAAGTCCGTGCACTTTCTGCACACACGCGGCCCACGTCGTTCGCCTCACTGTGGGAGGTGCGCGGCGGCTGTGCGCTTCCTTCCGAGCCAGTGGAAGCAGGTCAGGCGAGGCGTGGAAGGTCTGGTAACATGCGCCCGCCGCTCGTGTACCTTTCGCACACGCGCCCCCGGAACGAGCGTTTCGCGCAGCCGGCGGTGAGAGCCCGCGCCTCATATGCAGCCGAGACGACGCGCGCGCTGCTCATCAGCGCTGTGAAGTGGCGATCGACGGAACGGAGGGGATGTCGGTCTCGAAGGCCAGGCATCGACCGGGCATGGGAGCGTGACCGGCCTCTCCCCGCCCTGCATCGCGCGGATGGCGCGGAGGATCAGGGCACGGCGACGCCGGCCGTCATCGTCCTCGCCGGCGATGGTGGCCCGACGTCTGCTACGCTCTTGGCGCGATGCCCCAGCCCATGATCCTGTCAACCTGGTCGTTCGGACTGCGGGGGAATGCGGCGGCGTGGCCGGCCCTCGCCACCGGGGGCGGGTCCGCCCTCGATGCCGTCGAAACCGTCTGCCGCGTCGTCGAACTCGATGAGGAGGTCGATTCGGTCGGCTACGGCGGGCTGCCGGACCGCGAAGGGACCGTCAGCCTCGATGGCGCCATCATGCTCTCGCCCGCCCGGTGCGGGAGCATCTGCGCCGTCCGCCGACACAATCATCCGGTCTCCATCGCCCGTGCGCTGATGGAGCGGACGTCGACGGTGATGCTCGCCGGAGACGGGGCCGATGCGTTCGCCGATGAGTGCGGCTTCGAGGAGGCGGCGCTGCTCGCGCCCTCGGCGGAAGTAAGCTGGCAGAAGTGGCGGCAGGATCCGGAGGTCATCGACCAGTCCCGCGACCGCGGCTACGCACCGCCCCCGGAAGCGCCCCGGCCCCCGGAAGGGGACCCACGCCCTGAACACACAAGGGACGGATCGACGAGCGCGCGATCAAGAGGATCGTCAGGAATGGGCGAAGGCGCACACGACACGATCGCCGCCCTCGCCCTCGATGCCGACGGCGTGCTCGCCGCGGCGTGCTCATCCGCCGGACTGCCCTACAAGCTCCCCGGGCGCATCGGCGATTCGCCGATCATCGGCAGCGGGATCTACGTCGATCCCGTTTATGGAGCGGCGGCGGCGACGGGGCACGGCGAACTCATCCTCGGCCTGTGCAGCTCCTTCCTCATCGTCGAGCTCATGCGCCGCGGGGCTTCACCGCTCGAGGCCGTCACCGATGCGATGAGCCGTTACGAGCCGAGTTTCGCGCTGCGCGATGAGCACCAGGCGGCGGTGATCGCCCTCGCCCCGGACGGCCGCTGGGCCGCCGGCGCCCTCCGACCCGGCTACAGGACGTGCATCACCAGCGCCGGGCGCAACGAAGTCGTCGAGCCCGATGTCGTGATGATCCCGGGCCGGGCGATCCCCGAATAGGGCGGGTGGGGAGGCGGCGCGTGCCTCGCGGCGGATCCGGGGGCGCGGCTCAGTCGTCGCCTTCGCCCGCTTCGATCGGGTTGCCCGCGGCCTTCCAGGCTCGGAGCCCCCCGCGCAAAGTGCGGACATCCTCGAAACCCAGCTCCATGAGCGTCTTGCTCGCGGCGAGGGCGACGGGGGTGTTGTAGTCATCGCCGTAGACGATGATCAGGTCGTATTGATCGAGATCGGCGTGGTCGTCGCGGAGGTCTTCGAAGGGCCGGTGCACCGCGCCGGGGATGTGGCCTTCGAGGTATTCGGATCGGCTGCGGGGATCGAGCCACGCCCCGCGGACCTCCCCGCCCAGCCCCAGCAGGCCCCGCTGGCCGCGGATGAGCTGCTCCGCGTCCGCGGGCGGGACGAACACGAGGCTTCGATCGCTCGTCTTGTTCGAGCAGCCGATAAGGCACGTCGCGGGCAGGATCGCCAGGAGGCATCCGCGGGCGATTCGACCGAGAAGACGGCTCATGGCACAACCTCCGCGGGGATTCGGCCGACCTCTGACCGAAGCGGCGCCGGGACCGGCCGATGTCCCGGACGCGGATCAGTATCGTGTTATTCCCCCGGAAGAGGCAAACCCTGCCCCGACGGGCGGGGTAGGAAACGGGTCGCCCGGGCCGCTCGGCCGCGCTCGGAGGCGTCGCACGCCCGCCGGGGGAATAAACCACCGCCGGTCGGGGCCTCTCTTTCCCGGCGCCGGCCGTCCGGGCGGCCCCTTGAGATCACCTCGCACGATGCGTTGAATCGGAAGGAACCATGCAGAGCCACGCCAGAAACGCCGCCGTCCTGATGCTGATGATCGCCGGGCTGCTCTCCGTCGCCGATCGTGCGGCGGGGCAGATCGAGATCCGGCCCGAGGACGCCTCGGGCATGACGGAGAACCTCTCGGCCGATCAGCTCGTGAAGGTCCGCCTCGCCGCGGATACGCAGATCATCAGTCCCGGCGAGACGTTCCATCTCGCGGCCCTGTTCTCGGTCATCCCCGGCTGGCACATCTACTGGGCCAACCCGGGGGTCAGCGGAGCGCCCACCACGCTGACCATCACGGCCCCGGAGGGCTTCACGGTCGGCCGGACGCGCTTCCCCCGACCCGAGTCGTTCACCGACGAGATCGGGACCACCTACGGCTACGAGGGGAACGTCACGCTGCTCGTGCCGGTGACCGCGCCGGAGGAGCTGGAGGTGGGCGAGGTGGAGTTCAAGGTGGATGTGTTCTTCCTCGTCTGCCGCGAGAAGTGCCTGATGGGCGAGACGGAACTGAAAGATCGGATCCGGACCGTCGCGGCCCCGGTCGTGGACGAGAAGGCGCCGCCCCAGGCGCGGATGATCAAGGCCAAGCTGCAGCGCCTGCCCCGCCCGCTGGCGGAACTGGAAGGGGCGCGGGCGCGCCTGGAGCGCGGCCGGCTCATCATCACCGGGCCCGCCGATGCGCACGAGACGATCGAGTTCTTCCCCCTGCCCGTGCCCGGCGTGACGTTCGGCGCAGCGGATGCCACCGTCAACGCCGACCGGTTCCGGATCGTTGCGCCCTACGAGGTGAAGCCGCAGAACGCGCTGGATGAGCCGATGACGGTGAAGGGCCTGGTCGGGCTGGGCAATCGCCGACACGAGCCCTGCTATCATGTCGAGTTGCCACTGGCCGACGGCGGCTGAGACACGCCGCCAACGCCGCGCCGAGGCGCTCCGATGACCCGCATGCGGGAGTGAAGACGATGAACGCGAGACAATGGACGATGTTCCGGCCGGCCCTGGGGCTGGTCATGCTGGCCGCTCTGCTCATCCTCGGCGGGGCCGAGGATGACAAGCCGGAGACGGCGAAGATCGGCGAGAAGGCGCCCGCGTTCACCCTCACCGACGCCAACGAGCAGGAACGCTCCCTCAGCGAGCTGTCCGGCCGGATCGTCATCCTCGAGTGGACCAACCCCGACTGCCCGTTCGTGCGCAAGCACTACGGCCCGTCGAAGTCGATGCAGAAGGCGTACAGGAAGGTGAAGGCGCTGGACAAGCGCGCGGTCTGGCTCGCCATCGACTCCACCTTCGACACCAGCGCCGAGAAGCTCAAGTTCTGGATCAAGCAGAAGAAGATCGAGTACCCGATCCTGCTCGATCTGACGGGCGAGGTGGCGCGGAAGTACGATGCGCGCAGAACGCCGCACATGTTCGTCATCGACAAGAAGGGGATTCTGCGGTACCACGGCGCGATCGATGATGATCCGCTGCTGACCAAGCAGGAAGACGAGATCACGAACTACGTGGTGCAGGCGGTGCGGCAGATCATCAATGATGAGGTCGTCTCGCCGGACCACGTCGAGCCCTACGGCTGCAGCATCAAGCTCCGCCAGCCCCCGCGCGGCGGGTGATCGGGCGGGCGACCCCCCGGAGAGCCGCCGGCGAAGCGGCGCGGGGCGGAATCGACGATGAATGATGAAACGGAGGCCGACCTCGGGCAAGCCGGGGGCTGTGTGCGTCGTTCTTCCGGGCGGACGTGAAGCGCATCGTTTTTGCCATCATGCTCTCCCTGTTTCTCTAACCTGTTCTTTAATTTGGGCGATCGCTACGGGGTTGTTCCAAGTTCCGCTCAAAATGCCAATTCCTACTGGTACTTTACTGCGAGCGAAGCTTAGGATCGGTTTCTCCAACT
>JAXHTH010000124.1:0-2735 GCA_034211115.1 Planctomycetota bacterium
GCGATCCTCGTGCTGACGGCGATCGCGATCGCCGCCTCCGCCCGGCTGGGGCAGGTGATGACGCTCTGCATCACGCTCGGCGTCCTCCTGCTCGGGCTGCTCTCGGACTGGCTCATCGGCCGGCCGATCAAGACCCTCGAAAACGTCTGGCTTCAGCGGGCCGAGACCGCGGGCCGGACCGAGACGGTCGAGGTGTTCAGGACGTTCGTGCTCGACACGGGCGAGGTGCAGCGCGCCCCCACGGCGCAGATGCAGGAAGTCGCCACCGTGCCCCTCACCAGCATGGCCGAGGGGTTCGAGCGGCTCGAACACGCCTTCCTCTGGGTGGTCTACTCGATCCTTCCCAATTTCCAGGTGCTCTGGCTGAGCGATGCCCTGACGCAATCGCACCGGATTCCGATGGCCCACGTCGCCCTGACCGGCCTCTACGGCCTGTTCTACATCGGCGTCGCCCTCAGCCTCGCCGTCATCCTCTTCCAGAGGCGCGAGGTGGGGTGAGGAGGACGCTTGGAAAGTTGGAGACTTGGAGGGTTGGAGGCTCGGAGGGTTGAAGGGACGGAGCATCGCGGGTCCGAGCCGGGCTCTGCGAGCCCGGTGAGCCCGAGCGATCGCTGACACGGCGCCGTTTCAAGTCCCCATCACGCCCCGCGCCGTCGCGCTTCTACAATTGCCGCTGAAGATGAACGCAGACGGCCCGAAGTCCATCCAGGTCCGCGGGGCGCGGGAGCACAACCTCCAGGCGATGGACGTGGACATCCCGCGCGATGAGATGGTCGTCATCACCGGCGTCTCCGGCTCGGGCAAGAGCTCCCTCGCCTTCGACACCATCTTCGCCGAGGGGCAGCGCAAGTACATGGAGTCGCTGTCCGCCTACGCGAGGCAGTTCCTCGACCAGCTCCAGAAGCCGGATGTCGAGTCGATCGAGGGCCTGCCGCCCACGATCGCGATCCAGCAGCGTTCCGGCGGGCACAACCCGCGCTCGACCGTCGCCACCACCACGGAGATCTACGATTACCTCCGCCTGCTCTTCGCCCGCTGCGGCGAGCCCGTCTGCTGGCACGAGACGGGCAAGGGGCAGATCTGCGGCCGACCCATCACCGCCTCCAGCCCCACCCAGATCGTCGACACGCTCATGAGCCGCGGCGACGGCACGCGAATGATGATCTGCTCGCCCGTCATCCGCGGCAAGAAGGGCTATCACCGCGAGGTCATCGAAAGCCTCCAGAAGCACGGCTTCGTCCGCGCCCGCGTGGACGGCGAGGTCATCGACATCCGTCAGGCCCTCAAGGAAGGCGGCGACAACCCGCTCAACCTCGGCCGCTACGAACTGCACACCATCGAAGCGGTCGTCGATCGCATCGCGATCGCGCCCGACATCCGCCAGCGACTGGCCGACTCGGTCGAAGTTGCGCTGAAGCTCAGCGAAGGCCTGCTCATCGCGCTGATCGAGGAAGGGGCCACTTCCGGGGGCTGGCGGGAGGAGCGGTTCAGCGAGAAGTTCGCCTGCCCGGACCATCCCGAGTGCAGCATCGAGGAGCTGGAGCCGCGATTGTTTTCGTTCAACAGCCCCTACGGCGCGTGTCCGCGCTGCGACGGGCTGGGGGTGATCAGCGAGTTCGACGAAGCCCTCATCGTGCCCGATCCCACGCTCACCCTCGCCGAGGGCGCGATCCAGCCCTGGCGCAAGAACGGCCGGCGGATGAACATGTACTACGGCCGCATGCTCCGCCGCTTCTGCGACGCCATCGGCATCGATCGCAGCACGCCGTTCGACCAGTTGTCCAAGCGTGTGCGACGCGTCCTCATCCACGGCACGAACGAGAACGACGAGAGCCGACTGGGGTTCGTCTTCGAGGGCGTCATCCCAAACCTGCACCGGCGGTACGAGAACACGGACAGCGATTTCATCCGCGAGCGATTGCGCGGCTACATGAGCTCGGCCCCCTGCCCCGAGTGCGACGGCCGGCGCCTGCGCACCGAGGCCCGCCACGTCATGCTCCGCTCGGGTCGGCTCGAGGTCAGCATCGTCGACGTGACGGCAATGACCATCGACCAGGCGATCGGCTTCTTCGACACGATCGAGCTGAGCGAAGAGCAGCGCCAGATCGCCGAGCCGATACTGCGCGAGATCAACGCCCGTCTCGGGTTCCTCGCCTCCGTCGGCTTGAACTACCTGACGCTCGATCGCACCAGCAGCACGCTGTCCGGGGGCGAAGCGCAGCGCATCCGCCTCGCCACCCAGGTCGGTTCGGGCCTCGTCGGCGTCTGCTACGTCCTCGATGAACCGACGATCGGCCTGCACCAGCGCGACAACGACCGCCTCATCGCCACCCTGCGCCATCTCAGCGGCATCGGCAACACGGTGCTCGTGGTCGAGCACGATGAAGGCATGATCCGCGCGGCCGATCACATCATCGACATCGGGCCCGGCCCCGGCCAGCACGGCGGATGCGTCACCGCCCAGGGCGCGATCGACGACGTCTGCGCCTGCGACGATTCGCTCACCGGCGCGTACCTGTCGCGTCGGCGGTCGATCCCCACCCCGCGTCGCCGGCGACCGATCAGCGAATCCGACGCCGTGGTGGTCAGGGGCGCGCGGGCCAACAACCTCAAGTCCATCGACGTGCCCTTCCCCCTCGGCGGCTAATCAAAATATTATCAAACAAATTCTAACTAATTATCAAACAATATCAGCACAAGTTTCCGATCCTGATATAGATGAGGTATTAATGTTT
>JAXHTH010000125.1:0-7094 GCA_034211115.1 Planctomycetota bacterium
ACATGGAGCCCGAGGCGGCCGCCAATCTCTTTCCACCGAGCAAGGAACGTCAAGGAGTTAGGTCACATGCGTATGCGCACCAAGCGAGCTTTCACGCTCATCGAGATTCTCATCGTCGTGGTGATTCTCGGCATTCTCGCCGCGATCGTCATCCCGCAGTTCACCGATGCCTCCCAGGAAGCCATGCTCTCCAGCGTTCAGAGCCAGCTTCAGACCCTCCGCAGCCAGATCGAGCTGTACCGGGTCAAGGAAGGCGGCACCCTGCCCAACATGGCCGACTGGAGCGACCTGACGGACGGTGACTACATCCAGCAGGATCCGGTCAACCCCTTCAACGACTCCACGACCATCGCCGGCGCGTATGCCGACGGCGTGGGCTGGATCTGGGACGGTTCGGACCTCAGCGCGGCCGATCCCGACGGCATCGAGGGTGACGGCGACAACGTGTTCGACTTCTGATTTCACCCACTCAGTTCACAGGACTTCAGACGTCGACGCGGAAACGCGGCGGCGTCTTTTTTCACCCGCGGGCAACATCTTGCCCGCCCCGGCCAGACCGACCATGTTGCGTGCAGGTCACAATCCGAACGCGCCGCGCCGCGTGGCGGCCCGCCGCCCCCGGCGGGGGGGAACCACCGGCGGGCTGCTCGTGACCCTCTCGCTGCTGGGGGCGCTGGCGGCGACGGCCGCGGTGGTCACCCCCGCCTGGCTGCTCGCCTCTCCCAACCCGGCGCCGCAGACCGTGACCGCCCGGGCGCCGGCCCACCAGGAGGTCATCGAGCTGCTCGGCTCGCTCATCAGCCGCAGCCGCGAGGTGCTCGCGGTCCATCCGCGCGGCGCCGATCCGTACCTGGAGATCGTCCTCTGGCTGGAGGACGGCGAGAACCGGGGCCGGGTGGATCCGGATGAAATCGCCGTGATCACCCACAGCGAGGTGATGCGCACGATCACCTACTTCGGCCTGGAGGAAGAAGGCGCCGACGCGGAGGGCGGGGAACACGCCGTCGACGCGTCCGATATCCGCCGCCGCGCGTTCTGCGCCGCCTGGCGAAGCCGGCCCGATGTCCCGCCGCGGGTGCTCGCCACCGGGATCGCGACGATGGAGGTTCAGCCCGTGCCCCGTGCGGCGGAGGGGCGGCGCTTGCTTCGCATCTCGCTCACCTGGCCGGCCGATCTGGCCGATGGTCCGGATGAGGCATCCGTGCTGCTGGATGTGCTCATGCGCCCCGATCACGAGGCATGAGGGAGTCACCGACCATGCGGCGAGGCACTTATCTGAACGTCATTCTGACCGTCAACGCGGTGCTGCTCACGGGCCTGCTGTGGACGCAGCTCGCGGATCGGCCGCTGCTGGAGACGGAGGCGGCGGCGCAGTCGCGCACGAAGACGCCGGCGCCCCCGGCCCCGCCCAACGCGGCGGAACAGCGGGCGAAGATGATCAAAACGCTCAACGGCCTCAAGCAGTCCGTCGACGCGCAGCGCAAGCTGATGGAAAGCGGGAAGCTGAAGGTCACCGTGACCAACCTGGATGAGATCGAACTGGAGGCCCCGTCGCGCTGACACAGCGCGCAGGAGGGGAAACCCATGTGCGACCGCCCGTGTCCACCCGAATCGAACAGGGGAGGCTACACGCTGGTCGAGCTGTTGATCGTGATCGCAGTGCTCGGCCTGGCCGGCGCGTTGCTCGTGCCGCATCTCGTCGATCAACCCAGCATGACGGTGCAGGCGGCGGTGCGACAGCTCATCGCCGATCTCAGCTTCGCCCAGTCCGACGCCCTGGCCCATCAGGCCTATCGGCGGGTGCACTTCTACGAAGACGGGCGGGGCTACTGCCTGCTTCGGGTGGATGAAGGCAACTACGCCGCACCCTTCGATGAGGGGACCGCCGACTACGTCTACGACCCGCTCGCCGAGGCCGGCGAAACGGGCCACTACATCATCGACTTCAGCACCGATGAGCGGTTCCAGGGCGTGTCGATCACCTCCGTCATCATCGACGGCGGGGGAGAGGGAATCGGCGGCAACGGTGCGGACGTCGTCTACGACCCGCTGGGCGGGACCATCCGCAGCGGGGGACTGCCCGGGACAGGGGGAACCGTCGTCCTCACCGCCGATGACGATGACTACGAGATCACCGTTTCGCCTTTCACCGGGAAGCTCACCGTCCAGAAGCTGGGCGGCTAGGCCCCCGGGGCGCGGAGGAGTACGAGCAGGAGGAGGTGGGTGTGTTCGCAGGACGTTTTTCATCGTCGATCGGTCACCTGGCCGTGGACATCGGTTCGCGCGGCATTCGTCTCCTCCAGGTCCGCGAGCACCAGCGCCAGCTTCATGTGGTCGGGGCCGCCCGCGTCGATCTGCCCTCCGGCACGCTGGAGGACATCCAGACACCGGAGGCGAAGGAGGCGCTGACGCAGCAGCTCCAGGCCGCGGTGACCAACGGCGGCTTCACCGGCCGACGGTGCGTGGTCAGCCTGCCCCGTTCCGACGTGCGGCTGCAGTCGATCCGGCTGCCGGCCATGCCCGAGAACGAACTGCGCCAGGCGGCGCTGTGGGAGGCCTCGCAGCGGTTCGGGTTCGACCGGGAGGCGATGGAGGCGGATTACATCCGCACCGGGGCGACGCTGCAAAGCGGCGAGAACCGGGAGGAGATCCTGCTTGTCGCCTCCTCGCACGCGAGCCTGCACGCCCGTCTCGCGCCGGTGATGGAGGCCGGGCTGAGGCCCATCGCCGTCGACACCGATTTCAGCGCCCTGGCCCGGATCTTCTCCCGCTGCTATCGGCGGGAGAGCGATCAATCCAGGGTGCGCATGGTGGTCGAGGTCGGCGCGTCGGGCTCGACCGTGTTGATTCTGAGGGGCGATCAGGTCGCGTTCGCCAAGTCGCTGGGGATCAGCGGCCACGATTTCAACCAGGCGGTGGCCGAGCATCTTCAGCTTGACGAAGTGGCGGCGGCGGAGCTGCGGGCGGCACGCATCGCCGCCCAGCGCTCCCAGCAGAGCGTCGACGCACCCGTGGAGGCGGACGCGGATCGCGCGGTCTTCGAGGCCACCCGTCCCCTGATCGGCGACCTCGTCAAGGAGATCGTCCTCTGCCTGCGCTACTACGGGGTGACCTTCCGCGGCCATCCGCCGGAGCGGATCATCCTCAGCGGGGGGGACGGGCTGGAGCCGCAACTGGACGCGACGGTGCAGCAGGCGTGCAAGATCCCCACCACGTTCGATGATGAACTGTCCACGCTCGAGCATCTGATCGGGCAGATTCACGCGAAGCTGCACCGGCGGCCGGGCCCCGCGTCCTGCTGGGCCGTCGCGGCCGGGCTCAGCGCCCGCGGCCTCAACCCGCCCAAGGGGGCGCTGGACGAGCAATCGCAGACCGAAGCACGAAGGGGGGCGGCATGAAGCAGCACAGTATCGATCTGCTGCCCGATTCGATCCGGGCGCGCAGCCAGGCCGGCGTGCGCACGGGGCGCTATATCACGTCCGCGGTGGTGTCGATCATCCTCGTCGTCGTGGCCACCACGCACGTGTGCCTGCAGCTTGATCGGGCGCGGGGGGAACGGGCCTCGGCCCGGGAGCAGGCCGATCTGGTCCTCGCGGCCGAAGAAAAGGCCTCCGAGCTGGAAGGCATGATCGAGGAGGTCGAGGGGTTCATCGAGCGCTACCGGCGCATCGCCCCGCCACTGGAGATCAACCGCCTCCTGGCCACCGCGATCAACGCGATGCCGGAGGGGCTGACGCTGGATCGGGTCGATCTGGACGCGGGGGCGCGTCGCATCACCCGCTCGCCGCGCGACAAGGGCCCGGTGGATCCGGACGCGGCTCCGCCGCGGGTGTTGACGGCGGAGATCGCCGGCTTCGCGCCCGACGACCGGGCGATCGCGGAGTTCGTCAGCCGCCTGGAGGGCACCGAACCGTTCCGGCAGGTCAGTCTCGATTTCAGCCGCACGCGTGACGTGCGGGGCCGGACGGCGCGCGAGTTCCGCCTCAGCTTCCGGATCAACTTCGAGGCGGACTACGAGCCGGCGCGCGCCGACGCGCCGCCCGCACCGGCCACGGAGCTCGCCCTGGAGGAGACGGATCATGAATGAGAACCGGCACCTGATCTTCGCCATCGTCGGCGGGCTGGCCATCCTTCTCCTCGGCGGCGCGCTGCTGGTCTGGCCCAATTACCGTGAGGCGCGTCAGATCCGGCAGGAAACCGCCGAGCTGCGCCGGAAAGTCTCCGATTCCGCCGGGCACACCGGCACCGTCGAACGGCTGGCCGACGAGCTCGAGTCGGCGCGGGCCCGCGTGGACCGCGAGCTGAAGCTCATCCCCGACGCGCCCGACGTCGCCGGGCTCATGCGCAAACTCTCGCTGCCCGTGGACGGGCGCACCGTGCTCGACCAGACCTTCACCGCGGGCAACGCGTGCGACGCGGTGCTCGGCGAATCGTTCTCCGAGCGCAGCATGCCGCTGACGGTCGACATGCAGGCGAGGTTCGACTCGGTCTTCGCACTGATTTGCGCGGCGGAGCGCATGAATCGCCTGGTTCGGATCTCCTCGGTGCGCCTGGCGGCGGACCGCTCGGGCGCGGCGCGGGGCATGCCGATGCTGACCGCGTCGGTGGGGTTGGAGGTGATCTACGACGCGCCGGCGGTCGAGGAGGGCAGTTGAGATGATGGTGACGCTTCGGCGCTACTGGCTTCAGCTCACCGCGGACAAGAAGAAGTTCACGGTGCTCTGCGTGATGATCGGCCTGGGGCTTCTGCTCTGGGCGCGGCTGATCGTGATCTCCAACATGCCGCGGACGGCGGTGGCGGAGGAGGAGGCGTCGGCCTCGGCGTCGACGACCCCGGCCACGGACGCGCCGCACGTGTCCGATAACCGCGGCGGGGTCGCGATCCCCGTCGCCCTCGCGGAGCGCCCCGAACGGGACCCGTTCATGATCAGCGCCGCGCACTTCCCAAAACCGGCGCCAGTTAACGACTTGGCATCAGAAGCAGAGAAGTCGTCATCCCAGCAGGCCGAAGATCCTGAAGCAGCCGAAGCCCGGCTCCGGGCCCGCCTGCAGGGCCTCGTCGATCAGCTCACGCTGGAGGCGGCGATGACCGGCGCCTCCCTGGCCGTGATCGACGGCGCCACCTACCGGACGGGCAGTTCGGTTCCGGCCGGGGGCGACGAGCAGGTGACGTTCCTGCTCGAAGAAGTGAGGCAACGGTCGGTGGTGCTCGTGTATGAGGGCCGCCGATTCCAATTGAAGATGAGTCGTCCAGGGGGCTGAGTTCGCACCTTTGCCACCTGGTGAGGCAGGAGTACACCCAGTCATGATCGCACACCAAACATCAACCGGCCGTCGTTTTTTTGGGCGCCTGCGGTCCGTTTGTGCGCTTTGCGTGCTCGTGGCCGGCCCGGCGCTCGGGCAGGAAGGGGCAGACGAGGCAGCGCAGCCGGTTCAGGTAACCGACTACGACACCGTCACCCTTGCCGTGCAGGACACCGATCTGTCCCAGGTTCTGGAGATGCTCTCCATCCAGAGCCAGAAGAACATCATCACCTCCAAGAACGTCTCGGCGACCATCTCCGCCAACCTCTATGACGTGACGTTCTACGAGGCGCTGGACGCCATCCTCAAGGTGAACGGGTACGACTACATTGAGGACGGCAACTTCATCTACATCTACACGCTCGCCGAGATGGAGGAGATGGAGGCGGCGAAGCGGAAGACGGAGAGCCGCATCTTCGAGCTCGATTACCTCTCCGCCACCGACGCCAACGAGTTCATCACCCCCCTGCTCAGCGAGGCGGGCAAGAGCTCCTACCGCGGCGACGTGGACCCGGGCATCAAGCCCGACACCTCCAACGCCGGCGAGGACAGCTACGCCTTCACCGCCAAGCTCGTGGTCAACGACTACCCGGAGAACCTGGAGCGCATCGCGGCCATGCTCGAGGAGCTGGACACGCCGCCCCAGCAGGTGCTCATCGAGGCCACCATCCTCCAGACGTCGCTGGATGAGGCCAACGCGTTCGGCGTCGACTTCTCCATCCTCAGCAACGTCGACTTCCTCAACTTCACCAACCCGCTGTCCGGCGTGAACAACCTGCTGGCCGGCAGCGACGAGACCAACGGCTTCCAGCCCGAGGAAAACGAGGCCTTCGCCCTCAACCAGACGGTGGGCGGCACCGCCGGGCCCGGCGGGTTGAAGATCGGGTTCATGGATGACGACTTCTCGATCTTCCTCCGCGTGCTCGATCAGGTCACCGACACCACCGTCCTCTCCCGGCCGAAGATCATGTGCCTCAACCGCCAGCGGGCGGAGGTGCTCGTGGGCCGTCGCGTCGGCTACCTGTCGACCACCGCCACCGAAACCACCACCACCCAGACGGTCGAGTTCCTCGATACCGGTATTCAGCTCATGTTCCGGCCCTTCATCGCCCGCAACGGGATGATCCGGATGGAACTGTATCCGAGCGTGTCGGAGGCGAGCCTGCGCACGGTCACCGACGCCCAGGGCCTGCAGGTCACGATTCCCGACGAGCTGACCAACGAGCTGACCACCAACGTCCGCATCAAGGACGGCCAGACGCTGGTGCTGGGCGGCCTGTTCCGGGAATCCACCAGCATCACCCGCCGGCAGGTCCCGCTGCTGGGCGACATCCCCGTGCTCGGGGCGGCCTTCCGCGGCCAGGATGACACGATCGGGCGCGAGGAGATCATGTTCCTCATCACGCCCTCCATCGTGCACGACGACGTGCTCTGGGAGCTGGGTGAAGAGGCGATGGCCTTCAACGATCGCGCCCAGGTCGGCGCGCGGCAGGGGCTGCTGCCCTTCAGTCGTGACAAGCAGACCATCAACCACAACCAGCGCGCCCTGGAGGCCTTCAACCGCGGGGACGTGGACAAGGCCCTCTACTACATCAACAACTCCCTGCGCCTCGATCCCGCCCAGCCGGAGATGATCAAGTTCCGCGAGCGCGTGATCGGGTCCGACACCGACTCTCACGAGCGCGGCCTGCTGGAGCGCACCGTGCGCGACAAGTTCGGAGCGGCCCCGGCCGGCGCGGAGTCCAAGGCGCAGGCCGAGACCGTCGGCGCCCGTGGCGGCGACGTGGCCT
>JAXHTH010000126.1:0-3668 GCA_034211115.1 Planctomycetota bacterium
GATCGAAAAACGCCTTCGAGGCGGCGCGAAACGAGACGGACCGCTTCCGGGGAAGCGGTCCGGGGGGCTCGCGGGTTGGGGGGGAAGGGTGGTCGAAGGTGACCCGCATCTTCCTCCCGTTGGTCGTCAGATGCGGCTTCCACACGCTCAGCGGGGATCCGGTTGCTCGTCCTCCCGGGGCTGGAAGAAGATGAAGGGGAAGGATCCGCTGCCGGCGCTGATGTCATCGGTGTTGTAGATGTACTGGGCGTCGAGGGCCTTCTCGATGCGAACCTCCGCCTCGGACAGGTGGGCGACGGTGTAGGGATCGATTCGGCCGGCGCCGTCGTCGAGCACCGCTTCAATCTTCGCCTGAAGCTCGCGCAGCTCGTGGGTGCCGAGGTTGGCCACGGGTTTCGCGGCCGCCCCGAGCGCGCCGTTGGGCAGCGTGAGGTCGATGAGCCGCTCGAGGTGTTCGCGCTGGAGGTTGCGCCTGAGGCTGGAGATCATCGGCTTGCGGGCGGTGTAGTCGGCATCGAGCTCTTCATCAAGCTCGGCCCAGACCGCCTCGCTCGTGCCGTAGACCAACTCCGGCAGGGTGACCGCGTCCTTGCCGGCGGGCGTGCGGAACTCGTTGTCGTAGACGCGATTGAGGGTGGTGGGATTCATCAGCATGGTGAGCGCCGCGGCCTGCATGGAAAGGATCCGGTCGTGCACGGGCCAGGCCGGCTCGTCGAAGATCCGACCGTACCCCCCGCCGTCCCACCAGCGCTCGATGGTCATCTTCGCCAGCAGGTCGGGCGTGAGGCCGAACGCTTCATCGCGGAACATGTTGTCGATGACGAACTCGATCGCGCGCCGCTGCTGGTAGACGGAGACGGGCGTGACGGGATCGCGATCGCCCGGGTCGCCCTTGTGATCGCGGTTGACATCGGCGCCGCCGAGCCAGTTGGCGGCGATGGAAACGGCGGCCATGTGCTTGCCGAGCAGCATCTCATACCCCTGCCGCGCCTTGGCCCAACTGTCGCCGTCCTTCACCATGCGCGCGAGGATCTTTCCGCGGAGATGGTTGATGAGGCGCATCTGCGACTCGGCGTAGTTCAGCGAGTCCTTGCCGAGGTCGAACGTCCGCGCGAGGGGATCGACGCCCCACGCATCCTCATCGGTGGCGAAGGTAAGTTCGGGCTCGGACACGCGGGCGAGGATGGGGTCGAGATCCTCCTCGAGGGTGTAGCCGTACTCGATGGCCCAGTAGTCGTAGGGTCCGATGGTGACCATGCCGTACTCGCCCTGGGTTTCGCCGTCGCCGAAGTTGATGTTCAGCGGGAGGTACTCCATGATCGAGCCGCAGATGGCCTTGCCCTCGAAGTCATCGGAATTGATCTGCTCGAGGCTATAGATGCTTGAGGCCTTGAAGTTGTGGCGGAGGCCGAGGGTGTGGCCGACCTCGTGCATGGTCACATCGCGCAGCAGCGGGCCGATGAACCACTCGGGCACGCCGTCGAGCTTCTGCTCCTGGGCCTTCTGCTCATCCTTCTCGTCCTCTTCTTTTTCGCCGTTCTCCTTCTCTTCGTCCTTCGCTTCGCCGTTGCCGTTCTCGTCATCTTCCTCTTCCTTCGCGATCGCGGCGCCCTTGATCGCGAGTTCATCGAGAAGCTCCGGCGCCATGCGGAAGAGGGCGAGATCGAGCGTCTTCATCATCGCGCAGTTGCAGTGGCCGTTGATCTGGCTCACGCGCCCGGCGAGACCGTCGTATTCGTCGTCGCCCATCAGGGTGGCGTCGACCCGGCCGACGGGGTGGCCGGCGAAATCATGTCCGCAATCGGCGCAGGCGTTCATCGCTAGCTCGCGCATCCGGTCGCTCCGCTCGCTGGGCGGGGCAAGGCGGACGCGGGGATCCCACTGCGGGCGGGTCTGCAGCCACGCCAGCGTCTCGGGCCCGAAGTTCTGCATCGCCACTTCGGGGATCAGCTTCCGCCACGCGTTGACCCAGCTCGTGATGAACCCCTCATCGAGCACGATGTCGGCATCGAGGATCTGGCCCGTGCGGGGATCGACCCGGCTGGGGCCGATCGCGAAACCCATGTTCGCGTTCGTCCAGAGGATGAAGTTGTACCGCGCATCCTCCGGGTCCTTCTCCATGTGCATGCCCGTGCGCGCATCCTGCTGGTAGACCTCGATCGCGTTGACGATGCCGATCTTCTCGAAGGCCTTGTTCCATTCCAGCAGGCCGTCACGCACCCAGCGGCGGTAGCGCACGGGGATGGTGTGCTCGAGGTAGAAGACGATCGGCTCCTTGGGCGGGCTCATCTTCAGCTTCGGGTCCGCCTTCTCGAGCTTCCAGCGGTTGATGTAGCGCACCCACGGCGTGTCGGCGCCGGGATGGCCGATGTCGCGGTGGGTGGTGGTGAAATACCCGATGCGATCGTCGGCCTTGCGCGGCTTGTAGCCTTTGTCGTTGGGCAGCACGCTGATGGAGTAGTGGAGGGTTCCGAACCGGCCGCCGGAGAGCGGCATCTCGAAGGCGAGTTCGACGTTCTGCGGGAACGCCTTCGCCTTGGCGATCTTCGCCAGCCGGGTGTTGGCGCCGCGCACGGCGTAGCCGAAGAAGCGGCCGGCCTGCCCCACGAGCAGCGCATCCATGTCGATGACCGGCCCGCCCCCGGGACCGATGGTGAGGATCGGCACATCGAGGATCACGCGATCGGTGAACACGCGCTCCGCGCCCTTCTTCGACTCGAGGTCGCCGGTCGTGCGGACCTCGTAGTTGGGCTCGATGAGAGCGAGGCGCTTGTCGTAGCGCCTCCAGTAACCGTACATGTCACCCACCTGCACGCCGGAGCGGCGGACGCCGCCCGCGACGGTGTACGCGATGAACAGCTTCTGCCCTTCGTGGTTGCGGGGCAGCTCGGCGAGCATCTGGGCGTCCTTCTCGCGCGTCCAGATGGTGTAGAGGCTGCGGGGGGCGCCGACGGAGGAGACGACCTTCCTGTATCCCTCGGCGACGTCCTCGAACTTCGGAAACTCCGGTTTCTTCTTCGGCTTCGCCGGCGGAGCCTGCGCCTGACCGGCCGCCTTCGAAGGCGTCTGCGGCTGCTGGTCGTAGTCGCCGATCCGGTCGGCGCCGCGTACGGGGAGGACGAGCAGCGCCGTCCCGGTGATCATGAGCAGGCCGAGAGTGATCATCCTTCGCATCGTGTGGTCTCCATGTATACTCGCGCTCCGCGCCGGGCCGGCCGCGGACGCCGTCCTCGCGCAGCCCGTCCCGTGACGGTCGAGGGCGGCCGTCGAGGGCCGGGACAGGGATATTCTCGGTCGTTTGACCCGAGCACTTTCCTCTCTCTCCGGGCTTCGATCCGACGATGGCGCGCGTCCGGTAAGCCCGGTCCTGAACGGGTTTGAACCGGCGATCATGCCTGCGGTTGCGGCACGAGGCATCGACGGCGGCCGTGTCACCCCGAGACGGAGGCGGCACGCACTCGCCGCGGGACCCGGGGGCGCGGCGAATTCAATGAATGGCCGGGCGGCGTGTTGCCTGCGGGGGCCGGGCGGCGCATGATTGCCTGATCGCCCTATCCGCTTTCCCCGCCTCCCCCGAAGGAAGGAAGATTGATGTCATCAGCCAGCGCAGCGCTCGCGGCCGGGCTCCTGCTTCTGCCCCTCTCCCTGCCCGCCTCCGCCGCCTCGTG
>JAXHTH010000127.1:0-16773 GCA_034211115.1 Planctomycetota bacterium
GTCCAGAATGCTGGTGATGCCCTCCGGGCGTGAATCACGCATGTAGATGATTTCCTCGGCGACGGTCTCCTCGTACCCGCGGGCCTCGAGCAGGTCGCGGATGAGATCCGGCTCGATGGTGTTGAGGTTGATCCGGCCGGGGCGGCGCTCGTAGAGGGGATAGGTGCTGGTTTCCGCGAGGACGGCGCGAAGCTGATCGTCGTCGAGCGGCGGCACGTTGCTGTTGCCCTGCCCGCCGGGCCCCTGCGCCTGGTTGTTGACGCCGCCCAGCGGGGTGGCGATGAGATCGGTCAGCTTGTTGTCGTCGTTCTTGCCGTACTCGATGAGCGCTTCCGCCTGCACCTCGTCCACGTTGCACCGGTCCATCAGCTCCAGGGGATCGGCGCGGCGCAGGTAGAGGCGGGGCAGGCCGGAGGCGGTGGCGCCGCCGTCGACGGAATACGCGGTGAGCCGCGCCGACCAGCCCGCGTCGAGCCGGCCGTCCGGTTCGTCATCGGGCAGGGAGCGCAGCCCGTCGTCCTCGTTGGGATCGAGGCGGTTGTTGAGGTTCCAGTCCTCGTTGCGCAGGTAGTCGGGTCCGCTGCCGGCGATGAGCTCGATCTCGGCCACGGTGCGCAGCGGGCCGTTGCGCGGCTCGTAGGGGGAGCTGGGCACGCCCAGGTACCACTCGCGCTCGACCCCGAGCAGGCCGTTGGGCTCGTCATCCTCGTCGCGCCAGTCGAGGATGGCGGCGACGACGTCCGGGGTGATGTCCTCCAGCAGGCTGATCTGCCCCGCGTCGGCGAGGTTGATGTTCATCTTCGAGTGTTCATCCACCGGGCCCGCCCAGGGCAGGGCGCGATCCTCGGTGTTGTGAACGATGTCGTACGTCGCGTCGAGCAACTGGTCGCTGCCGAGGAAATCGCTGCTGGAGACGTACTCCAGGTCGGCGATGAGGGCGAAGGCGTCGTCCGGGATCGGCTGCTCGGTGTGCAGGGCGAGCATGGCGAGGGTGGATTCCAGGCCCGCCCGCGCGGCCCAGCGCGCCTGCGTGCGATGCAGCGCCTCCCGGCCGATCATCGCCTGGCGATAGGCGAACAACTGGACGGAGCTGACGATGAGGGCGGCGAGGGCGAGGGTCCAGAGGACGATGATGACCACGGAGCCGCGACGTCGGGATGGGCCGGCGCTTCGCATCAGGTATCCCCCTGCCTGGTTCCGGTGGTCTGCTGTCCGCCGCCTCCGCCGTGGGCGCCTCCGCCGCCGGAGCTCCCGCCGCCTCCTCCTCCGCCGCTGCCGCTGCCGGAGCCCTGGCCGGCGAGATCAGAGGACCCGCCGCCCTGCTGGCCGGTGAGGCTCTCCAGGTCGGTGCCGCCGAGGCCTCCGTCCTCGCCGCGCTCGACGCTTCCGCCGATCCCGCCTTCCTCGGCCGCCTCCGCCGCCTCCAGCTCGCGCAGCAGCTCCTCTTCGGCCTCGAAGTGATCCTTCGGCTGCAGCACGCGATCAACGGGCACGACCGTGCGCAGCACGGCGAGGGGGGCGTCGGGGCTGTAGGGATCTTCATCCTCCCGCGCGCCGCTGGCGGTGACCGTGATGCGGACGGCCCGGGGCAGGCCGTCGTAGTCCGAGTCCCATTCGGCGAACCACTGCTCGCCGTCGTAGGCCTCGACGGAGAGGCCGAGGATGTTGTCGACCGCGGGCTTGGCCATGCCCCCGCCCTCCAGATACTCGTCGGGCAGCGTGTCGCGCCGCTGCCACAGGGCGGGGCCGAACTCGTCGTCTTCGACCCGGTACTGCGTTTCGTACTCCATCCCCTCCCCGGTGAAGGTGCTCAGATCGCGCACCGCGCGAAGCCGGGTGTTGAAGACAAGAATCTCATCGCGATCCAAATCGCCGAGCGTGCTGGGCACGATCTCGTCGTAGAGCAGGAACCGCGTGTCGAAGAGATCATCGCTGCGGACGATGGAGATGATGTCGCGCCGCAGGGCGTTCAGGGCCACGTCGGCCCGCAGATGCGCATCGAACCGCCGCTTGCAGGAGTTCTTCGCCCGTCCGAGCTGGGTCACGCTGGTCGAGATGCTCCCCAGGACGAGCACGATGATGATGCTCGCCACCGTGACCTCGGCGAGGGTGAATGCACGGCGGCCGTGTTGTCGCCGTCTACTCCTCGGCATACTCATCCTCGTAATACCGCGCTTCGCGATCGACCGGCTCGTAGGGTTCGCGCAACTGTTCCGGTTCCCCCAGCCGGCGCGCGATGAGCGTGTCCACCGCGACGGCATCGCGGGCCCGCGCGCCCCACTCGACGACGGCGCGAACGCGGTAGGGCATCCCGCGATCCGGCGTCTCGATGTCCACCTGGAAGGAGAACTCCTCGAACGGGGGGGCGAACGTGCCGCTCGTGTCGTGGATCATGGGGTAATTGTCCGGCCCCTCGACGACGACCATCGCCAGCAGTTCGTCGGCGAGCCAGGAGGCGACGAGCCGCTTCTCGCCGTCCGTGTGCATGGCCAGCGACCGGCAGGCCACGGTGACCACCACGGACAACCCCAGGCCGAGGATGACCCCGCCGATGATCGCGTCGGCGAGCGCCATGCCGCGGCGGGCACGGCGGCGTCGCGCCTGTCGCCTTGATCCGATCATCACCAGTCCTCCCGGCTGCGGCCCGCGGCATCGAGGTCGATGGGCATGCGGGCCTGCGCCTGCCGGCTGCGATCCAGCCGCTTGGGCGCCACGTCGTAGGGCTGGAGCACCAGCGTGGAGCTGTACTCGCCGTCGTAGCTCTGGAAGTAGATCTCGATGGTCGGCCGTGCCTCGCCCGGCGTGTGGCTGAGCGGGTAATCGGCGATGTAGGCCATCTCGCCGTCCGCCGTCGCCACGAGGCTCGTCGCGTCGACGATGTCCGGCAGCTTGACCGGATCGACGTACCGATCGATCTGCCAGGTCGCGCTGTGGCGCTGTTCCGGATCGTCGATGTCGAGCACCACGAGCATCAGGGCACGTCGGCTCTCGTCGTACATGATCCCCACCGGTTTCTGCCCCAGGTTGTCGCGGTGGGCGAACATCATGAGCAGATCCGCCACGCGGTCGACGGTCAGATCGAACTCGCGCCGCGCCATCCCCGTCACGCGGGGGACGGTGAGGGTGGCGAGAAGGGCGAGGATCGCGACCACCACGATGACCTCCAGCAGCGTGAAGCCGCGGGATCCGGTGCGTCGGGTTGATCCGTTTGCAGCGTGCATGAGCGGGGGTGGGGAAAGGTCAGTTGACGACGTCGGCGTCCTCGCCCTCGCCGCCGATCTCGCCGTCGTTGCCGTACGACCAGATGTCGAAGTCGGCGGGGTTCTCTTCGCCGGGGTTGACGAGCACGTACATGCGCTCCCACGGGTCGTAGAGGTCCTTCATGCGCAGGTAGGGGTCGTTGCCCTCGGTGAGCATTTCCAGATCGAAATCGTCGGGGAGCTGGCTGTAGCCGTTGTCGAGCATCCAGAGCTTGACGACCTTGGCGATGTCCACAACCTCGGCTTGGGCGATGCGCTGCTTGCTCTTGCCGATCTGGCCGATCAGGCGCGGGGCGACGAGCGTGGCCAGCAGGGCGATGATGGTGACCACGACGACGACTTCCAGCAGGGTGAACGCCCGGCGCGTGTTCTTTCGGCGTTGTCGAGAAGTCCCGGGGCGTGTCATGGATGTTCTCCTGTTGAGCCGACTCACGGCGAAACGAAGCCTGTCATCAACTCTCCACCAGTGACTGCATGTCCAGCAGCGGCAGCAGGATGGCCGAGAGCACGAAGCCGACGAGACAGGCCATGATGATCAGCAGCACCGGCGGCAGGGCCTTCGAGAAGAGCTTGATCGACGTGTTCACCTGGCGATCGAACGCGGTCGCCGCGTGCACGAGCATCGCGTCCAGCCGGCCGGAGCGCTCACCCAGATCGACGACCTGCACGAGCAGGGGAGGGAAGAGCCCGCTGCGCTCCAGCGGGTCGGCCACCGCCTTGCCGCTCGTGACCTGGTCCTGCACCTCGTCGATCGCCCGGGCCAGCGCCGCATTGCCCAGCGTGTTGCGGGTGATGCGCAGCGAATCGAGGATCGGCAGACCGGAAGTGAGCAGCGTACCCAGGGTGCGGGTGAAGCGGGCCACCGCCACGTCGCGCAGCAGGCGTCCCAGCAGCGGGGCCTGGAGCTTCAGCCGATCGATGTGAAACCGGTTTGCCGGGCTGCTGGACCACACCCGCCAGCCGACCCAGATCACGCCGACCGCGAAGACGCAATGAATCCAGTAGGCCTGGAGAAAGTCGGCGATCCCGAGGATCGTCTTCGTCGGCCAGGGCATGACGAAGTTGGGGTTCGCCGTCAGCGGCTCGATCAGCCGCGGCACGAGCACCGTCACCAGGATGATGACGCTGATGATGATGAGCGAGGCGACGATCATGGGGTAGAAGGTCGCGCCGAGCACCTCGCGCCGCAGCTCCACCGATCGCTCGAGCAGGTCGGCCAACTGGTGCATGACGCGGCTCATCTCCCCGGACGCATCGGCGGCGCGGAGCATGCCGACGACCATGTCATCGAAGGGCGGGCCGTAATCCCGCGCCCCCAGGTAGAGCGGATCACCCGCCTCCACCCGGTCGATGAGATGATCGAGAATGAGGGGCATCGCCTTGCCGTGGGCCTGTCGGCGGACGGTGACCAGGGCCTGCATCAGGGGCAGGCCGGCCTCGAGCGCGGTGGCCCGCTCGCGGATGAAGTTCGCCAGGTCGGCGCGGCTGAGGGAGGGTCGACGGGCCTTGAACGAAAAGAGGCGTTTCTCGGCCAGGGCGGCAGGGGCGGCGAGCCCGGCCCCCGCCGACGACGCCCCGCTCTCCAGCGGGCCCAGCCGCAGGGGTGTCTCACCCCGGCTGCCCAGCAGGCGCAGGGCCTCGGCCCGGTCCGCGGCGCTGAGCACGCCGGTGCGGACTTCACCGGTCGTTGTCAGGCTTTGGTACTGGAAACTGGGCATCGGCCGTCAAACGCCTGGTTCTTCCGTATCTTGCGTGGCGCGAAGGACTTCCTGGATGGTGGTCAGCCCGGATGCCGCCTTCTCCAGCCCGTCCTGCCGCATGTTCCGGAACGAGGACTCGACCAGCGACACCAACTCGGCGGTAGGACGATTATCGGAGATCGCCCGCCGCATCGCCGGATTAATCAGCAGCAACTCGAAATAACCGAGGCGGCCGTAGTAGCCGGTGTTGTTGCAGCGATTGCAGCCGGCCCCGCGCCACGCCCGGCCGTTGAACAGGGCCGACTCGCTCGATGACAGCCGGGGGCCGATTGCCTCGGGCAGGGGCACCTGCTCGGCGCAGTCCGGGCAGATCCGCCGACCCAGCCGCTGGCCGAGCACGCCCTCGAGGACCGACGCGACGTGGTACGGCTCGGCCCCCATGTCGATCAATCGGCTGATCGAGGTGACCGCGTCGTTCGTGTGCACGGTCGAGAAGATCAGGTGGCCGGTGAGGGCGGATCGGATCGCGATGTCGGCCGTCTCCCCGTCGCGGATCTCACCCACGAAGATCACGTCCGGGTCCTGGCGGAGAATGTGCCGCAGCCCGGTGGCGAAGGTCAGTCCCCGCTTGGGGTTCACCGGGATCTGGTTGATCCCCGACAGCTCGTATTCCACCGGGTCCTCGATGGTGATGATCTTCAGCCGCGGGTCGTAGAGCTTGGACAGCGCCGCGTACAGCGTGGTGGTCTTGCCCGAGCCGGTGGGGCCCGTCACGAGCACCATCCCGTGCGGCTTGCTGATGAGTCGATCCATCTGCTCCCGGTGCGTCGCGTTCATCCCCAGCGTCTCGAGATCGAGCTGGAGGGTGCTCTTGTCGAGGATTCGCATCACGACCGATTCGCCGTAGAGCGTGGGCACGGTCGAGACGCGGATGTCGACCTTGCGGCCCTCGAAGCGCAGCGTGATGTGGCCGTCCTGCGGGACGTAGCGCTCGGCAATGTTCATCCCGCTCATGATCTTGATGCGGCCGATGAGGGCGGGCTGGAGGTGTTTGGGCGGGGGCGGCTGTTCGGCCAGCTCGCCGTCCACCCGGTACTTCACCTTGAGCTGATCCTCGAACGGCTCGATGTGGACGTCCGAGGCGCGACCCTGGATGGCCTCCAGCAGCAGGAGGTTGACCAGGTTGATCAACGTGGGCTGCTCGGCCATGCGGTGGATGTCGTCGGCCTCGATCGCCTCGAGGTTCTGATCGATCTCCGCCCGCTGATCGGTCTCCCCGCCCAGGCTCTCGGCCATCCGGGCCGCGGTGGTGCCGTAGTGATTGCGGATCAGCTCGGCGAAGACCTTCTGCTCGACGCCGGTGCGGGTGATCGCCCGGCCGGTGAGGGCGGAGACCTCGTCGGCGGCGGTGATGTCCAGGGGATCCATCATCGCGACCACGAGCCGCTCATCCTCGAGCCGGAGGGGGACGACGCGGAGGCGGATCGCCGCGTCGGCGTTGATGAGAACCACCGCCTCGGGCGAGGCCTGAGGCGTCTCCTCCAGCCAGCCGATCCCCAGCCGGGCACAGCGCTCGCGAAGGGAGTCGCCCTCGGTGGGCCCGGGCGGGACGGAGGTTCCGGGGGCCGCGGTCGGCTCGGTCGCGGTCGGGGGCGGGTCGCTGACCTGCGGGTTCATCGATCGTTTCGGCATGGGATCGGTCATCGGCGGCACGCTCAATTCCTCGTCAATAAGGATATCCGCTTCCCCGGGGCGGACGGACGCCCGGGACCATCCACCTCCTCAGAGAACGGCCCGCCGGCGGCGCGGGCGGGCCGCTCGCCGGTGGCGCGTGGAATCCGGGTTGCAGCGGCGGAGCGTCCTCGGCTCGATCTCCGGTGACGGCCATCGGACGTCCCGCGCGTCCGTGCTCGGGGCGACGCGGCCCTATTTGGGCCCGCCGGAGCCCTTGTTGCTCGTGTTGCCGGCGCCGCCGGACCCGCTGCGGGAAATCCCGGCGTCCTTGTTCCTGCGGTTGGGCGTCCCGCCGGACTTCCCGTCCCGCGTGGTCCCGACCCCCTTGACGCGGTCAGGGTCGAGACGACCGTGCGAACGCCTCTCGTTGAGGAACCGGTTGATGCCGGGCAGCCCGCGGAACTGCTCGTCGGTGAGCAGGGCCCGGAGGCGCTCGATGTACTCGCGTCCCAGATCGTCGCGCTTGCGGAACTCGGCCCGGGTGGGGTCCACCGGCCGGTCCGGCCGCTGCCCGGTGCCGCGCAGGGCGAAGACCGCGGCCCGGTACTCCTGTTCCTTCGGCTCGTACTCGCGGGTGAGACGGAGGATCCGCTCGTTGATGGCGTCCAGGCGGGTGAGATACTCGCGGAAGAGGTCGTCGATTGCCTTGAGCGTGGCGGGGTCGAGCCCGGAGAGCTCGAGGGCCGCCTCGAAGACGCGCTGCGCCGCCGTCGTGCGGAACACGCGCGGATACGCCCGCTCCCGCGCCGTCTCGAGGAATGTCGCACCCGCTTCGTCGGGCAGCGCCGTCGCGATCGCCTCGGTGTACTCATCGTTGACGTTCCGGACCCGCACACGGGCGTCGACCTGATCCTGGTAGATCTTCAGCGCCGCCTCGGGCTCCTCGTCCCGAATCGAGTGCATCATGAGCAGCCGCGATTCGCGGAAGAGGTCCTGCCGGCGGGTCAGCGCCTCGTCCAGGCTATTCGCGTACTGGCGCAGGGTCGGCTCGATGAGCACGCGGGTCGGCTCATCGAGATCGATCTCCTCGAGGATGTGGAAGAGATCGAGGCGTTCGCCGGTCAGCCGGCCCCGCGGCAACTGCTTCTCACGCCTCAACTTCTGGCGGAACTGCGGCCAGCGCTGAAGCTGGGTGCTGTTGAGGATCGACTGCACGCTCTGGACGAACTGCTCGTTAAGCGCCTCCCACTCGGCACAGCGATCCTCGAAGGGCGTGAAGATGATCTGCATGATGCGATCGCGGTCGAGGGTCTCGAACTGCTCGCGCATGTTCTGGAGGCGTTCGATCATCTCCTGCTTGCTGGCTTCCTGGGCGTCGGTGTAGTCCCAGTAGAGGCTTTCGAGGATGACGGTCTGGGAGTCATCGAGGTTGAGGCCGTCGATGAAGTGCACGAGATCGCGCTTGAAGTAATAGGGTCCCATGACCTCGCCGAAGCCGGCCGCCTCCCCGAACTGGCCCGACGCGGTGCCGGTCAGACCGATGGCTCCGGCCGCGGTCAGGGCGAACAGGCCTCTTCGGATTCGGGTGCACCAATGCCGCAAGTCGCTCATCTGTTCTCACTCCCGGGCCGGAAACGGCCCCGCTGGGGTTGAATTCGACTGGGTTAGCAGGGACATCGAACGAACGACGCGCCATCTTATGGCAGGCAATCAGGGAATCGCGGGAAAATCGGCACCCGCCGAAGGCCGGGCCGGCGTGAGGAGAACCGTTCGGGACGCGAGGGCCTGTTCGGGTTCCGATCGGGTCCCGACCCCGACGCGCGGCCGCCTCAGGAATAGCGGATCCATCGGATCAGCTCGATCGGCGTGGGGGGCTTGCCGTACATCAGCACGCCGACCCGGAAGATCTTCGCCGCCATCCAGATCATGGCCACCGCCGCCGCGTAGCCGATCACGAGCGTGGCGATGACCTGCCACGCCGCCACCGGCTCGCTCCCGTTGACCCGCAGGATCATCACGAACGGGGTGAGCGGGGGGATGAAGCCGGTGATGGTGGCCAGCGCGCCGTTGGGCGAGTCGCTGATGGGCAGCCAGAGGAACAGGGGGATCATGAGCACCATCATCGCCGGTCCCAGCAGCGACTGGGCTTCCCGCATCTCGTTCACCGCGCTGCCGATCCCGGCCATGATCGCCGCGATCATGAAATAGGCCATCACGAAGTAGAGGCCGAGCAGGAGAAGCTTGACGGGACCGATGATGCCGCCGGCGACGGCGACGGCGGCGAGAATCGTCGCCGCCAGGCCCGCGTACATGATCAGCAGCACCGAGCCCACCAGCGCCTGGCCGACGATCTTGCCCGTCATGAGCTGCATGGGGCTGACCGCACTGAGCAGCACCTCCACCACCTTGTTGGACTTCTCCTCGATCGTCGAGGTGAGCAGGTAGTTGGCGCTGACGAAGGTGCTGATCCACAGCAGGAGCATGAAGGCCATGGGGACCATGAGCTTGAGCACGGTGGTCAGCTTGCTGGAGGGGACATCCTCGCCCGCCTCCTCGCCCAGCGAGATCGTCTGCACCTCCCCGCGCCGATCCAGTTCGCGAACCCATTGCACGTCCAGCCCGGCCCGCCGGAGATGCGCGGCCGACAACGCCGCATCCAGCCTCTCCTCCAGCATCAGCGTGTGCTTGAAGTTCATGTCCGCGGGAAGGTAGAGCCTGACCGTGAAGGTGCCGACGTCGGCCGGGGGCGCGGCGTCGGCGGGCTCTGTCTCCGAAGGCGCTTCTTCCGCCAGCGTCACCTGCGCCACCGCGACCAGCGCGCCCTCGCGCACGCGGTCTTTCAGGGCATCGAGGGCCGCGTCGTCGGCCGGTTCGGTGATGTGCCGGATGCCGATGCGTACATCGCCGACCGGCGGCGGTTCGCCCGGACCGGGAAGCGGCGGCTCGACGCCGGCGTTCGTCGGGTCCGAAGCTTCCGGGGCCGGCGGCGGTGCGTCGGATTCAAACTGCGTCTTCGCCGCCTCGGCGACGGCGCCGACGGGATCGATGACGACCAGCGTGCCCGACAGCGGGGCGGGCTTCTCGCTGAACAGGGCCGGCCCGAGCACGCCCATCCCGATGGCGAGCACGGGCACCACGAAGGCCGCGATGATGAACGCCCGCGTGAGGGCGGTGGCCTTGAACTCGCGCCAGGCGACGGCGAGGACCTTAGACATGGCCCAGCTCCTCCCGGGCTTTGGCCGCCGCCGCCGCCCCTTCATCCTCCATCACCAACTGCACGAACACGTCCTCCAGCGTCGGCCGGCGCAGCTCGATGCGCCGCATCGGCTGGCGACCCAGCACCGTCTGCATGATCGGATGCGGATCGGCGCCTTCTTCGATCATGATTTCCACCGCGCCGTCGTGACCGATGGGCCGGACGTTCACCACGCCGTCGATGCCCTCGACCTGAAGCGTCCCGTTGGTCGGCTCCGCGACGATCGTTCTCGGATCGAACGCGCGGCGGATCTCCGCCAGCGACGCGTCCAGCAGCTTCACGCCGTGATTGATGAGAAAGATCCGGTCGCAGATCTGCTCGGCCTGGTGAAGCACGTGCGTGGAGAGGATGATCGTCTTCCCCGCGCGGCGCAGCTCGCCGATCAGCCGGTTGATGAGCTCGGCGTTCACCGGATCCAGGCCGCTGAACGGCTCGTCGAGGATGAGCAGGTCGGGCTCGTGGATGATCGCGGCGAGGAACTGGATCTTCTGTTGCATGCCCTTGGACAGCTCCTGGCAGCGCTTGCGCGCCACCTCGGGCAGCTCGACCGATTCCAGCCACTGCTGGATGGTGCGTCCCTCGCCGCGGCGTCCGGCGCCCTTCAGCCGGGCGATGTACTCGAGGAACTCGCCCACCCGCATCTTGCGATAGAGCCCGCGCTCCTCGGGCAGATACCCGATGCGATCCTTGCTGGCGAGGGCGGAGCCGCCGAGCACCTCGATCGCCCCGCTGTCGGGGTAGATGATCGACATGATCATGCGGATCGTGGTGCTCTTGCCCGCGCCGTTGGGGCCGAGGAAGCCGCACAGGCTGCCGGGAGGAACCTCCAGGTCGAGATCGCGCACGGCATGCGTGGCGCCGAAGCGCTTGTTCACGTTCCGAATGCGAATGGCCGCGTCCGACACCGGCGGCCGTCTCCTTGCGCGCGGCCGTCTCAGCCGTCTGTGTCCGGGTCCGCCTCGAGTTCCTCGATGCGCTCGCGGAGTTTCTCGATGACGTATTCCATCTCGGCCTGCTCATTCTCGGACATGCTCGAGAGCTGGCCTTCCAGGATGTTGACGAACATGCGAAGCTGGCCGGGGTCGTCCTTGCGCAGCAGGTTTTCCAGCAGCTTCCTGGTCTGGGCACTGACGACCTCGTCGCCCTGTTCCGGTTCGGTTTCGGCGGGCTTCGTCGCCACCAGTTCCTTCACCTCCTCGGGGATCGCGAAGACGGAGGGCTTGACCCCGTTGAACGCGACCTCGTCATAGGTCATCGTGACCTCGGCGCCGGTCTCCTGGATCACCAGCTTGTGGTAGAGCTTGAGCTCCAGCCCGTCCACGGGCCGCCAGTCCTCGAAGCGCAGCGTCGAGGCGCGCTCGGGCATCTCGCCGCGCGCGGGCTGGATGTTCTGAAGGCCGGCGGCGAGATGCGTGTCCACATCGAACAGGGCGTAGGTCTCCGCCAGCTTCTCCTCCGGCGTCGCGTTCCGCTTTCCCTCGAGGCGGACCTTGTAGCAGTCGGCCCCGCCGAACTCGACGCGGTCGACCGTGCGCATCAGTGCGTACTGCTCGCGGAGCCTGGGAACGATCTCGAAGAGATGCGCCTGCTCGGAGAGGTCCACGAACCGTTTGGCATCGACGAGCTGGTACTGCCCGCCCGGCGGTTTCTGCCAGGCCACGTCGCCGTTGATGCCCATGTCGCCGCTGCCCATGCCGGGCATGGTCTGGCGGACGAAGAGCTTGTCGGGGTCGGCGGTGTACATCTCGAACTGGAGGGACATGCCCCGCGCGGTGAGGGTGGACTTGATATAGGAGGACGTGATGGACTCGAAGACGTCCGGGCCGCCCATCGCCTTCACCGCCCGGGAGAGGATCTCCCCCGCCTCGGGCAGATCCGCCGCCGGCGCGGAGGGAACGGTCACCTCCTCGCCCTCCGGCTGCGTCTCCTGCGCCGCCGCCCGCGGGACCGGCACGGCCAGGGCGAAGGCGGCGCCCAGCCCGAGCGTGAGGCGAACGAAACTGATGATGTGAGATGCGTGCTGCATGAGGGCTCCCTTTTTCAGGTCTGAAATCTCCTCGGCCGGGCTCGGAGGCGCAGGTGCCGATGCGGATACGCGTCCGGCGCGGACGCGAACCGTCATCATCGGTCGGCCGGGTCGAGGATTGTAGAGCGCCGGCCGGGGGCGGTTGCCCGCCTTCCCGGGGCCTTGGGGGGCCATCCTCGACCGGCCCCGGCGGGAGGGACCAAACAGGACCCGCACGACTTATTTCATCCGTTTATCCGGATGGACTGTTCAATCGGCCGATTCCGTGTACCATGCTCTCATGCCCAGCCCCTTCCTCCAACACCTTCGTCAGCGGGTCCTCCTCTTCGACGGCGCGATGGGAACCGCCATCCAGGGCATGGATCTGTCCGTCGAGGACGATTTCCTCGGCCGGGAGAACTGCTCGGAAGTCCTCGTGAAGAGCCGGCCCGAGCTGGTGCAGGAGATTCACGAGTCCTTCCTCGCCGTCGGAGCCGATGCCGTCGAGACGAACACGTTCGGCGCCAACAAGCTCGTATTCGCCGAGTTTGATGACGAGCTCGTGGCGGAGACGGCCGACCTCAACCGCCGGGCGGCGGAGATCGCCCGCGCCGCGTGCGAGAAGTACCACTCATCCGACCGCCCGCGGTTCGTGATCGGGTCGATGGGGCCCGGCACGAAGCTGCTCACGCTGGGGCACACCACCTGGCCGACGATGCTGGACAGCTACACCGAGCAGGCCCGGGGTCTGATCGCCGGCGGCGTCGATGCCCTCCTCATCGAGACCTGCCAGGATCTGCTCCAGGTCAAGTGCGCCATCAACGCCTGCCTCGATGCGCTGGCCGAGCAGGGGCGCTCCGTCGAGGACATCCCCATCCTCGTCAGCATCACCATTGAAACGACGGGGACGATGCTGCTGGGCACGGAGGTCGCCGCGGCGGCCAACGCCCTGGCCATGTTCCCCATCGCCTCGCTGGGGCTGAACTGCGCCACCGGCCCCAAGGAGATGGCCGAGCACGTCGCGTGGCTCAGCCGTCATTGGCCGAAGGCGCTGTCGGTGATTCCCAACGCCGGCCTGCCCGCGATGGTCGAGGGCGAGACGCGCTACCCGCTGGAGCCGGAGCCGTTCGCCGAGACGATGATGCGCTTCGTTGACGAGCACGGGACGTCCATCGTGGGCGGGTGCTGCGGCACCACGCCCGAGCACATCGCCCTGCTCGCCGACGCCCTGGGCGAGCGCCGGCCGAAAACGCGCGAGGTCGAGCCGGCCAAACCCGGCTGCTCCAGCCTCTACAGCTTCGTCGAATACGAGCAGGACACCTCGTTCCTCATCGTCGCCGAGCGCACGAACGCCAACGGTTCGCGCAAGTTCAAGCGGCTGCTCGCCGAGGAGGATCACGACGGGCTGGTGTCGATGGCCCGCGAGGAAGTGCGCCACGGCGCGCATCTTCTGGACGTCTGCGTCGATTACGTCGGCCGCGACGGCGTGCAGGACATCCGCGACGTGACCGGCCGCTTCGTGCGCCAGATCAACGCGCCGCTGATGATCGACTCGACGGAAGCGCCGGTGATCGAGGCCGCCCTTCAGCTCGCGGGCGGCAAGTGCATCGTCAACTCGATCAACCTCGAGAACGGCGAGGATCGCTTCGAGGAGATCTGCCCGCTGCTGAAGCGCTACGGCGCCGCCTGCGTCGCCCTCACCATCGATGAGGATCCCCAGGCGGGGATGGCCAAGACGGCTCAGCGCAAGCTCGCCATCGCCGAGCGGATGCACGATCTCTACGTGAACAGGTGGGGCCTCGACGAGCGGGACCTGCTCATCGACCCGCTCACGTTCACGATCGCCACGGGCAACGATGCCGATCGCCGCCTCGCGCTGGAGACGCTGGAGGGCATCGGGCTGATTCGCGAGCACCTGCCCAACTGCGGGCTGCTGCTGGGCGTGTCGAACGTGAGTTTCGGCCTGCGCCCGCCCGCCCGGGCCGTGCTCAACAGCGTCTTCCTCCGCGAAGCGCTGGAGCGGGGATTGACCGCCGCGATCGTCCACCCGAGCAAGATCCTGCCCCGCCACCGCATCGACGATGCGCACTGGGAGGCGGCGCGGTGGCTCATCTTCGATCGCCGCGGCGACAACCGCCCCGATGGAAAGCCCGAGGACTTCGATCCGCTCCTGCACTTCATCGGCCTCTTTCCCGAGGGCGAGGACGCGCCGCCGCGCGAGGCGCTGGAGACGCTTCCGCTGGAGGAGCGGCTCCAGCGCACGATCATCGACGGCGACGACACGAACCTCGCCGAGCTTCTCGACGAGGCGATGCAGCACTACAAGCCGCTGGAGATCGTCAACGACCATCTTCTCGGGGGCATGCGCGTGGTGGGCGAGCTGTTCGGCTCCGGCCAGATGCAGCTTCCCTTCGTCCTCCAGTCGGCGGAAGTGATGAAGAAGGCCGTCGGCTATCTCGAGCCGCACATGGACAAGATCGGCACCGGCGCCCAGGCGCGGGCGAAGATCGTCCTCGCCACCGTGGCCGGCGACGTGCACGACATCGGCAAGAACCTCGTCGACATCATCCTCTCCAACAACGGTTACGAGGTCATCAACCTCGGCATCAAGCAGCACATCCACCAGATCGTCGACGCCCTGAAGCGGACCGAGGCCGATGCGATCGGCATGTCCGGCCTGCTGGTCAAGTCCGTGGGGGTGATGGAGTCGAACCTGCACGAGCTGAACGAGCTGAAGCTCGAGGTGCCCATCCTGCTCGGCGGAGCGGCGCTGACACGCCACTACGCTGAATCGCACCTGCGCAACATCTACCAGGGCAGGCTCTACTACGGCCGCGACGCGTTCGAGGCCCTGCGCATCTGCGACCTGCTCGCCGAGGAGTCGCTGATGGAGATCGACGTGGAGATCGATCGGCGCCTCGCCAAGCGGGCGGCGACGGAGCAGAAGATGGCGGCGATGGAGGCCGCGGCGACGCCGGGCGGCGGCGACGGCGAGGGCGTGGCCGTCCTCGAAGCCGCCCCCGTCGATCCCGACGTCCCCCTCCCCGGCCCGCCGTTCTACGGCAGCCGCGTCGTCGATGATGTCAACATCTACGAGGTCTATCCCTACATCAACACCGTCGCCCTCTTCCGCGGGCAGTGGCAGTTCCGCAAGAAGGGCAAGACCGACGAGGTCTACCAGGCCCTGCTCGACAACATCGTCCTGCCCACCTTTGAGCGCATGAAGGCGATGGGAGGATACGAGGGGCTCCTCCAGCCGAAGGTCGTCTACGGCTACTGGCCCTGCAACAGCGACGGCGATGAGCTCATCATCTACGACGCCGAGGATCACGACCGGGAAATCGAACGCTTCAGCTTCCCCCGCCAGCGGAAGGGGCGCCGGCGCTGCATCAGCGACTTCTTCCGCGGCATCGGCAGCGGCGAGAAGGACGTGATCGGCATGTCCTGCGTGACCATGGGCCCCGAGGTGACCAAACGCGCCCGCGCCCTCTTCGACAACGACGAGTACGTCGAGTACCTCTACCTGCACGGGTTCGGCGTCGAATGCGCCGAGGCGCTGGCCGAGCTGTGGCACAAGCGCATGCGGGCCGAGCTGGGCATCGAGGACGACGATTCACACCTCATTCGCGAGCTGTTCACGCAGCACTACCGGGGAAGCCGCTACAGCTTCGGCTACCCCGCCTGCCCGGAGATGAGCGACCAGGACAAGCTCTTCCGACTCCTCCAGCCCCAGCGCATCGGCTGCACGCTCACGGAAAGCTGGCAGATCGACCCGGAGCAGTCGACCAGCGCGATCGTCGTCCATCACCCGGAGGCGAAGTATTTCAACGTGTGAGGCCGGCGGTCGCACCGGTCAGCGGCGCGTGAAGATCCTCGCGAAGATCGCGACGATCACGGCGCCGACGACGAGCAGCGGCTTGAGCAACACTTTCAGCAGGCCGGTCTTCAGGAGCACATTGCCCGCGATGAGGCCTCCGATGCCGTAGACCGCCACCTTGTCGACGCCGGGCTCGTAATCCTCGTACCGGTTGCCCGGCGTGAACTCGGCGCGCTCGAGCACGAGCTGACATCCGCGGCGCAGGAGCGGCAGCTCCGTTTCGCACCCGATGGCCGCGAGGAGGAGGATGCCGCGCCGGCCGAGGATTCGCACATCGTAGTTCACGGTAATCTCCGGTTCGCCGTCGAAGCTCAGGCGGCGCGCCCAGTAGAGCTTGTGCGTGGTCGCGTCGTAATGAGGCCGCTCGGCCCATCCGAGGGTTCGGCCGGCCGCGTAGCCCTGGCTTCGAAGCGTTTCATTCTCCTTCGCCTCCTCCCGCTGCATCTCGCGCAGCAGCTCGTCGAAATCGAGGCTGCCGACGTCGCCGTCCTTGACGTACCCGACATCTTCGTACGCGACGGCGATCATCCATCCGACCGGGACCCGCTGACCCGGGGGGACGATGAGCCCGATCACGGTCGGATCCGGGGCGTTGCCCCACAGATCCTCGAGCACGTACCGGGCGTCATCCGACCTCAGAAACCGGAAGCCCGTCGGCAGATCGATGGTGGCGAGCTGATCGCCCACGGTGACCGAGCCGGTCTCGAAGGAGAGCTGCGCTTCCGTCTCGCGGATGAACCGATCCAACTCGGCCTCGGTCATCCAGTCCTGCCGGCCTGACGCGAGGGCGACGAAGATGAACAGCGCCGACGTGATCGCCGACACCGCGTGACTCCGCCTGCCGGACATGAGTCGATCCTCCCGGCCCGGGTTGACGAGCGACCGGTGGCCGGCCGGCGCGCCCGATGGAGCGGACGCCCGATTGTCCGGATGGAGGCGGTTGATGTCAACCGTAAACCGGCCCCGGCGCCGCCGGATCCGAATCCGTACGTGGCACGAGT
>JAXHTH010000128.1:0-3982 GCA_034211115.1 Planctomycetota bacterium
CCAGGCCGGCGAGCCCCGCCACGCCCAGCAGCAGCGGCGCGGGCACCGGAACGATCGTCACGAAGCTGAACGCGAACTGGCCGTTCTCCGTCCAGTCGGCCGTCTCCACCACCTGCCACTCGTCACCGTCCCAGGTCACGAACTGGAAGGGGTCTTCCTCGTTCAGCGCGGCGGTCTCGATGTCCTCGAAGGAAAACGTGACCCCGTCACCGTCCTGGAGATTGCTCCACGCGAAGGCGTCGCCTCGGTTCTCGAACCACTCGAAGGTGCCGGAGGCGGTGGTGGTGATCCCGAAGGGATCGCTCACGTCGAGGATGTCGACGCCGTAATCGTTGATCCAGTAGTCGGTGCTCGAGGGCGCGGTGGAGGACATGCCGACCAGGTTTGCAGGTCCCGGATCACCGCCCACCGTGTCGTCATCGATGAGCGTGATGAAGCTCAGGCCGTCGGAGGTGTCGGCGAGCAGGAAGCTGATCATCCCGTTGGTGCTGATGCCGTCGGCCTGAAGGGCCTGGAGCACATCGCGATTCTCGTCCGGGCTGAACGTGTGCGGATCGGCGCCGGCGAGCAGGCCGGAGAGATCGCCGGACTTGAGCATGACCGGGCCGCCCACGGCGTCGATCACGACGGATCCGGCCTGAGCGGCGCCGGCAAAGCCCAGGCTGCCAATGACGGCCAACAGGGTGAGATGACGTGTCTTCATTTGTCTGGCTCCTTCCTTGGACCGGATTCGGGGCGGGCCCGCCGGGGCGACCGCGGCCGTCATCCGCATCCCGGTTTGTGGCGAGGGTGAATCTCTCTTCTCCTCAACCGATCGAGTCGGTCCGGCGGTCGGCGTTCGACCGCTCCGTCAATGCGAACATAGCCCGGGGGGCGGGAGGTGCAAACCGTAAGCCTCTGTCAAGCCGTGGGTTGTATGCATGGTGCCGCTTGGATGGTTTGCCCCGTTATCGGTCGGCGGCAGAGCCGGTATCCGCGACCCGCCTTCGCGCGCCGCCGACGTCGGCGCGGCCGGTAACCGCCGCTTCCTCTCCCTCCGCGCCGGCGTTCGCATCCGGCGGGGCCTCGCGCTGAGGCACGGGCCCCGCGCCGCTCACGCGTCCGGGAACAGCGGTAGCATGTGCGTCATGCTTCCCTTCCATCGATGCCCGATCGCGACATGGCTGGTCACCGGCCTCATGCTTTGCCTCTGCATGACAAGCGCGGGGCAGAGCGATCAGGAGGCGGCGGGCGCCGAGGAGGCTGCCGCGCCGGCGCAGCACGTCCCCGCCGCCTTTGACAGCCCGCATTCCACGCTCAAGACCTTCCTCGAGGCGATGGGCGACGATCCGCCCGACCTCGATCGCGCCGTCGAGTGCATGGACGTCTCCGAGGTCGTCGAGGAGAAGGCCCCGGACCTGGCCCTGTGGCTCTACAAGTGCATCAACCGCATCGAGTGGGTGTACTTCGACGACAGGCCTTATCGGAAGGACCCCGGTCTCCTCACCGCCGATCAGCTTGACGCGGGTGATCACTCCTACACCCTCTTCCCGCGTGATGTGCGCGATGCCCGGTGGATCGATCGCGCGCAGTACGAGCGTGCAAGGGAACTGGCCGGCCCGGACGCCTCGATCGTCATTGTCCGCACCGACTCCGGGGCGTGGAAGTTCTCGGCCGAAACCGTCGCGGGCATCGAGCCGCTGTGGGACAGCCTGAAGGCGCTTCCGCCCGTGCGGGAGTTCCAGGGCGAGGAGTACCTGACCCTCACCGAGCGACTCGAGTCCCTCTGGCCGGCGTCGTTGCGCGAAGGCAGGTTCCTCGCCATCGAGTACTGGCAGTGGATCAGCCTCTTCATCCTGATCCTGATCGGCCTCGTGCTCGATCTGATCATTCGCCTGCTGCTGGCGATCATCTCGCGGCGGGTGATTGCGCGGCGGGGCGGGAAGACGGCCCCGGAGACGCTGCGCCGCACCGTCCGGCCGTTCGGGCTGACCGCGGCCGCCCTGCTGTGGTTGTGGACGATCCGGTACCTGGGCCTGCCGGACGCGGCGTGGATGGTGCTCATGGCCGCGGCGCGGCTGTTCGCCATGCTTGCCGTCGTCTGGGCCGCCTACCGCCTCACCGATCTGCTGGGGGAGTTCTTCGCCTCCAAGGCCTCGCGCACGGAGACGAAGTTCGACGACCTGCTCATTCCGCTCGTGCGGAAGACGATCAAGATCTTCATCGCCATCTTCGGCCTGATCTACATCGCCGACAGCATGCACATCTCGATCGTTCCGCTGCTCACCGGGCTGGGGATCGGCGGCGTGGGCTTCGCCTTCGCGGCCAAGGACACCCTCGAGCACTTCTTCGGGTCCGTCACCGTCATCGCCGACCGCCCCTTCCAGGTCGGCGACTGGGTGCTCATCGACGGCACCGAGGGCACGGTCGAGGAGGTCGGCTTCCGTTCCACGCGGGTCCGCACCTTCTACAACTCGCTGGTGACGATCCCCAACGGCAACCTCGTCCGCGCCGTGGTCGACAACTTCGGGCAGCGGAAGTACCGGCGCTACAGCACGCATGTCAGCATCACCTACGACACGCCGCCGGAGAAGATCGAGGCGTTCTGCGAAGGCATTCGCGAACTCGTCCGCCTGCATCCCTACACGCGCAAGGACTACTACCAGGTCTGGCTGCACGAGTTCGGCGCCCACAGCCTCGACGTGCTGCTCTACGTGTTCTGGCAGACGCCGGACTGGCAGACGGAGCTGCGGGAGCGGCATCGGCTGATGCTCGACGTCATCCGCCTCGCGGATCGGATGGGGATCGAGTTCGCCTTCCCCACGCAGACGCTGCACCTGTACAAGGAAGAGCACGACGCGGAGCACGCGCCGGCCGAGGCGCCGGGCAGGGGCGCGGAGCTCGTCGCCGAACGCTCAGGCCGCGCCGAGGCGCGCCGGCTCACTGCGGCCGCCACCTGGCGCCAGAAGAAGCCCCCGCCGTACCGCTTCCGCTACGCCGGCGAGACCTCCGAGGACGATGAGGACGATGACACGCAGATCGAGTCGAAGGTGGGCGGAGATGCGTGAGGAAGGGAAGAACCTCGGGGAGCGGAACAGGGGCACCCGGCGGCGGACGCGGACAAAAATCTGGGTGGGGACTTGATCTCGGCCACGAATTAGGACACAATCATCCGATTCGTCAGGCCGCCGCGGCCGATCCGTCGGCGGCCGCGAAAACCGAGGAGGACGCCGTGCAGGTTGACGGAAAGAGCATCGAGTTCGACAAGGAAGGCTTCATGGTCGATCCGGGTCTGTGGGACCGCGATGTCGCGGTGGCCATCGCCGGCGAGGAGGGCATCGATGCGCTCTCCGAAAAGCACTGGACGATCGTCAACTTCATCCGGGAGTATTGGAGCGAGCACGATCTTGCGCCGCCCGTGCGGTTGATCTGCAAGGAAGCCGGCGTCAGCGTGCGCGAGATCTACAAGCTCTTCACATCAGGCCCCGCGCGCGGCGCTTGCCGTGTGGCCGGTCTGCCCAAGCCGGACGGGTGCGTCTGAGGCGATGATGCCAGAGGCTCCGGAAGAAGGTGTCGCTCGTTGTTGACTGCCGTGAAGATCTTCGTGCTGCTGAGCGGTCTCTGGGCGGTGACTGCGCTGGCGGGACAGGTGCTCCTCACCTGGGGCGGCGGACGACGCGACTACAGCCGACGCACGGGAAGCCCCTGGCGGGGCGTGCTGTACATCTTCACCGTGGGGATGACACCGGCCCACAAGGAGTCGATCAGGCGCCATCCGGCCAAGTTCGCGGTGGGGTTTCTCATGCACCTGGGCGTCATCCTGGCGCTGGCGGTCGTCGTGCTCCTGCTGGGATGGCCCCAGACCGGCGGGAGGGCGCTGGCGCTGCTTCGTCCGGTGATGGCGATCGCCCTGCTCGCCGGGCTTTATCTGTGCGTCCGGCGGCTCGTCTCCAAGGACCTTCGCGCGATGAGCGTCCCCGATGATTACCTGGCGGTCTTCGCA
>JAXHTH010000129.1:0-4280 GCA_034211115.1 Planctomycetota bacterium
GCGAGGAGGTCGACAACAAGCTCAAGCAGATCATGCAGTCCATCCACGACCAGGCCTTCGAGGCGGCCGAGACCTACGGCGCGGCCGGCAACTACGTTGTCGGGGCCAACGTCGCCGGCTTCCTCAAGGTCGCCAACGCGATGATGGACCAGGGCATCGTGTAAAGCGCACGCGAAGCGCCCCGGCCCGGCCGCCCCGGCCGTCCCAACGGCGCGACCCTCTGCCTCACCACGCCGCACCGCGGGACCGAACGCCCGCGGTGCGGTTCTTCTTTGCCCGCCGCGTTGACGCAATAATCCGACCCGCTCCGCGCGTTTTCAGGGCAACGGCGCGCCCGGGCGCCGCCGATGCGCAGGATTCCGGCGTGGGGGCCGGCTCCGATCTCCCGCGACCTTCGATCAACCGCCCGGCGGCGGCCTGCGTAGGATCGGATGCGCTCCCCGCCGCTCGCCGACCGTCTCCCGAGGTGATCCATGACCGTGATGCACTCCACCACCCGGCCGGCCAACCTGAAGGAACTCCGCGACAGCGGCTGGCGGTCGAAGACCGTCAAGCAGGAGCTGCGCGACAACTTCGTGCGCGCCCTCGCCGCGGGCAAGACGCTGTTTCCGGGGGTCATCGGCTACGACGACACCGTTCTGCCCGAGATCAACAACGCCATCATTGCCGGACATGACATGCTCTTCCTCGGCGAGAAGGGCCAGGCCAAGAGCCGTCTCATGCGCATGCTCACGCGATTCCTCGATGAGTATGTGCCGTACCTGGACATCCCCGGCTGCCCCGTGCACGAGGATCCCGACGCCCCGATTACCCGCGCCGGGCGCGAGCTGCTCGTCAACCGCAGCGACGAGGAGATCCCCATCGCGTGGTGGCATCGCGATGATCGCTACGCCGAGCGTCTCGCCCCGGGGACGAAGTTCGCCGACATCATCGGCGAGATCGATCCCGCGCGGCTTGCCGCCGGGGCGAGCCTGTCCGCGGAAGAGGCCCTGCACTTCGGCCTCATCCCCCGCATGCACCGCGGCATCTTCGCCATGAACGAGCTGCCCGATCTCGATGACCTCGTGCAGGTGGGGCTGTTCAACATCCTCGAAGAGCGCGATGTGCAGATCCGCGGCTATCCCATCCGCTTCGACATCGACGTGCTCATTCTCTTTTCCGCCAACCCGACGACGTACAACCGCTCCGGGAAAGTGATTCCCCAGCTCAAGGACCGCATCGGTTCGGTGGTGCAGACGCACCCGCCGCGCCGGCGCGAACTGGGCATCGAGATCACCCGCCAGGAATCGGGGATCGACCTCGACGGCGCGTTCCCCGTCCTCGTCCCGCCGTTCATGGAGGAGATCGTCGAGCAGGTCAGCATCTGCGCCCGGCAGAGCAGCTACGTCGATCACCAGTCCGGCGTCAGCGCGCGGTTCGGCATCGCCAACTACCGCACGATGATCGCCAACGCGCGGCAGCGGGCCATTCGCGTGGGGGAGCGTCCCGCCGTGCCGCGCATCAGCGATCTCGGGCATCTGTATTCCTCCAGCCTCGGCAAGCTCGAGCTGGACATGCTCGGCACGCACCAGATGTCCGAGCGGCAGGTCGTCGACGCGATCGTGGCCGAGGCGATTCGGATCGTCTTCGAGGAGTACGTCGACGAGCACGGCCTGGACGAGATCAGCGACATCTTCGCCCGCGGGGTGCGGATCGAGGTCGGCGACATGCTGCCTTCGTCCGCTTACGCGGCCCGGCTCAACCGCGTGCCGCCCGTGTGGGAGAAGGCCTTCGAGGTGAACGCGGCGGAGAACGACGCCGTCCGCGCTTCCTGCATCGAGTTCGTCCTCGCCGGCCTCTACGTCACCGATCGCATCTCCCGCTCCCAGCGCCACGGCCGGATCGAGTACGAGCTTTGAGTACGGGACTTTCTCAAGAGGAGATGCAACCGCAGAGGCGCAGAGGACGCAGAGGAGCGGGCAACGTGATGGCCCGTCGCGCGCAGACGACGGGGTTGGAAGATCGACTGCAGATCGTGACATTGTGCTTCCCCATCTTCTCGTCTTCTCTGCGTCCTCTGCGCCTCTGCGGTGTTCTCCGGCTGATCCGGTATGACTAACTCGCGATCCAACCCGTTTCGACGCGACCGGCTGGGCGGGATCATCCACCGCTACCAGGCGTACGATCCGAAGTCGTTCCCGCCGCCCACGGCTCCGCCGCCGGACATGGTCAGCGGGGCCTTCGATCATCTGCTCATGTTCGGCTCGACGCGCGAGCTGTCCGAGTCGGAGCTCGCCCGGGCGGTGCATCTGGATCCGAGCCAGATCAGGGGCCTGGGGCCGAGCATCGATGCGCTGATCGCCATGCTCGAGGAGCGCAAGCGCAAGATTCTGGCCACCTACGAGACGGATCGGGTCCTCCGCCGCGCCTCGGAGGCGTACTACGGGTTCGCCGCCGACATGCGGCCGCCCAGCCGCCTCGCCGGCCGCTTCCGGGAAGAGGTCGAGGCCGAGCAGTTGCCCGACCTGGAGCGCCTGTGGTACGTCGCGGAGCGCGACGACCGCCAGTTCAGCATCGATCTGCTTTCGCTCATCGAACGGCTGGGTGAGAAGTACCAGGTCGAGGATCTGGCCGCAAAGTACGACTTCACGGGACGCACGGCGATGACCGTCCCGCAGGCCCTGGAGATCAAGCGCGAGCTGGAGCTGATCGACCGGCTCCTCGAGCAGTTGCGCGAAGCGCGCGACACGGCCCAGATCGCCGTCATCGACCTCGAAGCGCTCGCCGAGTTCGCCGAGCCGGGCGACATCGAGCAGCTCAGCGCGCTCCAGCAGCAGGTCCAGGATTACATCCGCGAGATGGCCGAGCGGCAGGGGATCGAGTTCACCCGCGAAGGCTATCGCCTCACGCCCAAGGCGATGCGCATCTTCCAGTCGAGACTGCTGGAGGAGATCTTCGACGATCTCGACGCGGCGCGGAGCGGTCGCCACAGCGGCCCCATCGTCGGCGAGGGCGCCGTCGAGATGCCCCGCACAAAGCCCTACGAGTTCGGCGATTCGATCACCCACATGGATGTCACCCAGTCCATGCTTAACGCGATGATCCGCGAGGGGCAGGAGGGGGCCGCGGATGCGGGACGGGCCGGCCGAGTCTTCATGAAACCCGAAGACATCGAAATACACCACACCCGCAACAACCCGAAATGCGCCACCGTCGTCATCCTCGACATGAGCGGCTCCATGCGCTACAACGCGCTGCACGTCGCCTGCAAGCGCATGGGGCTCGCTCTGGACGGCCTCATCCGCAGCGAATACCCGGGCGACTTCCTGCGCTTCATCGAGATGTACACCTTCGGGAAGGTGCGCAACGTCTCCGATCTGCCTTCCCTCATGCCCAAGCCGGTGACGATCTTCGATCCCGTCGTGCGGCTCCGCGCGGACATGTCCGACACGCGGATCAGCGAGCTGGACATCCCGCCGCATTTCACGAACATCCAGCACAGCCTGCATCTCGCCCGTCGCCTGCTCGGCGTGCAGGACACCCCAAACCGGCAGATCATCCTCATCACCGACGGCCTGCCCACCGCCCACTTCGACGGCGAGACGATCTACCTCCTCTACCCGCCCGACGGACGCACCGAGCAGGCCACCATGCGCGAGGCGCAGCTCTGCGCCCGCGAGGGCATCATCATCAACGTCTTCCTTCTCCCCACCTGGTCGCAGTCCCACGAAGACGTGCAGTTCGCGCAGCGCATGGTCGAGGCGACCAAAGGACGCGTCTTCTTCACCGGTGGCGGCGACCTCGATCGATACGTGCTCTGGGATTACGTCAAGCGCCGCCGCAAGACCATCGGCTGAATGTCGCGCATGGCGCGCCGCACCGCGCGCTCTGCAAGAAGCGCTGCGCGCGCTGCCGCGCGCCCCGCGCAGAAGCCGGATCTGACGACCGCAGGGAGGAAGATCCGGGTCTGCCCCGCCCTGTCGTCAACCCCGACGCGCTCTCCCCTCGCAATCATGGTCGCAAGTTGATGATGCGCAGTCATTTGCGCACCCGCGCCGTCGGGAAGGACCGCCGATCACCGCCCTCGCCGACGAGCCGGCCGCCACGCCGGCCGGCATCGGTAGTCCCGCATCGACAGCGGTTTAGGGCACGCGATCCCGCCGGACGGCCGTCCGCGGCGGATCGTGGCGCCTCCATTGGCCCGCGGGCAGCGGGCCGGCGTCCCTAAACCCCCATCCACTCTGCGCTTGCGTCCCCGCCCCGCCCCTCCATGCCCCCAACGATCGGCGATTGTGGACAAG
>JAXHTH010000130.1:0-9846 GCA_034211115.1 Planctomycetota bacterium
CCGGGCCCCGGGGGCCCTGTGGCCCCTCGGGTCCTTCGGGGCCTTCCGGGCCCTGCGGTCCTTCCGGCCCGGGTGGTCCGGGCGGACCTTCGGGGCCCTGCGGGCCCTCATTGCCCGCCAGGGCGAAGAGGGCATAGGGCGAGGCATTGATCAACTGCCGCGGCGCGAGCGTGATGCCATCGACATCGATCTCCAGCCACCGCTCGGCGCCGAGGAAGATGTCGGACCCGAAGTCCAGCTCGACGCTGCACAGGCCGTCGGTGATCTCCATGGCGGGGAAGACGAGTTCCGGCCCGATCTGGTTGCCCTCCGTCGCCGCGTCGTAGAGGCGGAAGGCGAGATCAACCGTGCCGTCGAACGGCTCGCCCTCACTCTCCAGGCGCCCCTGACAGGTGAACGCCTGCTCGAACTCGGCATGTATCTGATGGGTCGAAAACAGCAGTGCGGCCAGCGCCAACGTTGCCATTGCGCCGCCTCGCGGGGCTCTCGGGGCTCTGGGGGACATGGGAGACTCTCCTTGTCGAGTTCGGCGGCGGCTGGTGAGCTGAGCAAGCCGGGTTTTCATGGTCATTCCTCCGCGGAACCGCGGGTTGGGAGCTTGATGGACACGGCCCCGCAGTTCGAGCCGGCGCGAGGACTGGGCGCGCATGCGGGCGACCTTTCACGAATCCACAAAAAAGGTGCACGGATGCCGCCGGGCGATCAGGTGGAGGTCAATCCCCCGGACCGGCAAGACAGAGGACCTGTCCCTCCTGAAGTCTCTGAACTCGCTGCAGCAGAACAACTTAGCGCTGAACCGCGGTGGACTCAGATCGCGGGCCGAATGTCCCCTGGATTCCGGGAGGCCACGGCTGCGGCAGCTCCGATTCGCTGGTCCTCTGATCGGTTCGCTCCTGCACGCCGCATCACTCCGCCGGGAACGTGACCTGTGCAGGACTCGAACCTGCGACCCGCTGACCAGGAGTGGGTGGCGACCCCCTCTGGCGCTGTCAGGAACGCGGTCTCTTGAGGCGTCAGCGACAGACTGCCCGGTGGATATCCGCGCCTTTCCCCGGATGCCGCCCGCTCCGGAGGGCGCAGAGCGGGGCGCGCATCCGCTCCCCGCCCCTGCCGGTCTCAGCCCGACCGGCAGGTGGTGAGGCAGAGGACGATCCGGGGGCCCTGGCCGGAGCTGATTGACTGGCGGGAACTGTCCGGGGTTCCGATCGTCGTCTTCTTCGAAAGAAGGCCGGTTGCCTGCTCGCCTCGATCGACCCGCCATGCTATTGTCTGGCGCAATTTCATGATGCGCCGCCGCCGGACCTGCGGAGCGTCCGCGCGTGGTGAGCCCGACGCAGGTCGACCCGACGATCTCCCTCGGCACCCATTTCTCGGGTCTTGGAGATGCAGACGTGAAGATCTACGTCGGCAATCTATCGTTTGACGCGACGCAATCCCAGGTCAGCGACCTCTTCGCCGAGCACGGCGAGGTCGAAGATGTCGCGCTCATCACCGATCGCGATACCGGCCGGCCGCGAGGCTTCGGCTTCGTCGAGATGAGAAACGACCAGTCCGCGCGAAACGCCATCGCCGCTCTCGACGGCAAGGAATTCGGCGGCCGTCAGCTCAAGGTGAACGAGGCGCGCGCCAAGAACGATCGCGGCGGCGGCGGCCAGCACCGGCGCTGGTGATCCCAACCCGGAATCTGCCACGGAGGGCATCGAGTGGCGTTAACCGCCAATCCCCGAGCGCGGCACACTCCGTGCCGCGCTCGCTTTTCAGTGGGATCAAAGTCGCCTGCCGATTCCTGAGCGGCGGCGACGGGGTATCGACCTCATCACGCGAAGCGGCTCCCGGCGGGCCCGGCGGCGCAGCCAGTTGATCGGCCGGAGAATGTGCCGCCGCCTCAAGAGCCAATGCTCGATCCGGTACTTGCCGGGGAAGTCAACGAGCAGGAAGCCGACGAGCACTGTCAGCAGGCCCTGACCGGGCAGCACGAGCATCGCGAGCCCGGCGAGGATGAAAACGCACCCCAGCACGTTCTTCCCGAGGCGCAGAATCTGCCGCACAAGCGGGCGCTGATCGGCCCACCGGCTCGCCGGCCACGGACAAAGCGGAATCGTCGCGCCGTCGCCGCCGAGACGATGACGACCGGCGGTGAAGCGCAGGATCCGCGACATCGGGAGTACAGTTTGAAACGGTCATTCCTCAAGCCGAAGGTGTCCGGATCTCCGGCCCGACTGCCCGCCGTCAATCCAGCTCGGCGTCATCAGCGCAGAGCAGTTCCCTCAGCCTGTACGCGAAACCGTCGACCTCGTGGGCGAGCAGTCGGAGATAACCGTCCGGCTGCGGCCGCAGCGCCTTCCGGACGCGGTCAGGTGCGATGCCGTAGTACTCCTCGAACGCCTCGGCCGCGACGTAGACGGTGATCGCGCCGCGAGGCGACGGGTCAGCCCAGACTGTGACCAGACACCGCGTCCTGCGCGGGGGCGGCGCGAGCATGATGCTCGTCTTCCACGCGCGCGGATGAAGCCCGAGCGCGAGGCCGGTCTCGACGATCCGCCTGACGTGCGCTTCGGTGCCCTTGGCCTTCGCGCGCTCGTACACGTCCTCGACGTTCAGGGATGTCTTCGTCGGCGTTGCGGGAACATCCGATTCCGTCAGTTCGCGAACGAGAATGCGCGCTCCCTGCTCCGTCTGGAACACGTCGAAACTGACGACCGTGATCGCCATATCGCCGGATCCGGCAAGGAAGCCGGTGATCCGTTCCAAACCCGGATCGCGTCCGGTTCCGACGACGATGATGTCGACAGCCCGTGACTCGTCCGGTTCGCCAACGCCGCCCTGGCGTTCCTCCATGATCGCATCAAGCGATGTCGCCCCGTCGCCGCCGCGCGCTGACAGGTACGCGTTGACGCTGTCACGAAGCTGATCGATGGGCATCCGCGCGATGCACGAGGCATAGTCCAGCGCCTGCGCGACGGTGTCCCGCATCACGCGACCGCGTTTGATCTCGATGACCACCCAGCGTCCCTGGGGATCGATGGCGAGCAGATCCAGCGGTCCTCCCTCGGTGCGGAGCTGGCGGCCGACGATGGTGAGGCCGCTCTGCACGAGTCCCGGGTCGCGCTCGATCCACTCCTCCAGATCCCGTTCGAGATCGACCTGTCCCGCTGTCAAACGACGAGGGCCCGCGGAGTCCATTCGCCACGCGGCAATGCCACCCATCATCATGGTGCCTCGCCAAAGATGCGTCCGGCTCGGCGCCATTGTGCGGCGAGGGCAGGTCAATGTCCATCGCAGCCCGCGAGGGCGGCACCACAGGAAAACGGACCAGGTCCAATTACGGCCGCATCCTCTCCGTCGAGGCCGGTCTGAAGCGCCGGCGGAAGCGTCCGCGTCCCGGCCGTCAGGTCCGCGCGGCGCGCGTGGCGCGCGCAGGAATGGCCGCCGGGCCCTCAATGGGAGGGGCGCGCGCCGGAGGACCGGCGGATGATCCCGCCGGTCCGGGGAGGCTTCCTGCACCCGGCCCGAGTTCCGGGGGTCGGGTTCCGGGGGCCGAGTTCCGGGGGTCGGGGGCCGGTCTGTGTCCGCTTCATGCTTCTGCGAGGGTTCCATCATGTCTCAACTGCCGCACGATGAGTCGTATCCTTCTGATGAAAAGACACTTACGAATCCAGCCACCGCCCTGGCGGGCTGTGACAGGGAAGTGCTCGATCAGCTTGTCGCCGGGGCGTTGGGGCCGCTGAGCCGGCTCCGCGACACCATCGATCTCACCCTCGAGGAGGTCTCGGAGTGGATCGTCCAGCCGGAGAACCGCGAGCGGATCTCGAATCTCGTCACGCTCCTGGACGCCCAGACGCAGTTGATCATCTGTCAGCAGCGTCTGGTGGCGGTGGCGCGTCTGGTGGAGGTGGCCAGGAGTGCCCCGGCGTACGAGACGGTCCGCCGTGCGTGTGCCGACCTGCTGCGGATCCGGCTGGTGGACCCGTATCGCGAGGACAAGCGGCCGATCCGGATGCCCCCGCCGCGGCCGGTCGATGAGGCGGTGATCCTGGCGGCCCTGGAGGAGCTGGGCCGTGCGGACGAGCCGCCGAAGTCCCTCGATCCCGAAGAGCCCCCAGCGCCCCCGGTACCCCCGGCGTCCCCGACAGGGGACCAGGAAGCGGGGAAGAAGGGGCGGGCGGAAGAGGGGGATTCGTCACAAGTCCATTATCATCAGGGATTTGCAATCGATCGAGCCGCGACGCGGCCGGCGGCGCGCCCACAGACGAAACCCTCACCGGCGCGCTCTGCGCGCACAAACTAAACCCCCCGCGGCGCGTTTTGCGCGCGCGCCGCGGGCTCGGCGAATGATGGATTTCGAGAATGTTGAAAGTTTTTTTCGCAGCCCCCGACTCATGTTCCGGCGGCGACGGCCGGCGCCTGATCCCTGCGCTGAGCCTGGCCACAGCGGTGCTCATGCGCCGTGGGGGGGGATCAGGATCCGCATCGCGCGGCCGTCCGGCCGCGGGGTCGCGAACGGCGGGCGAGCGCGCGGGTCGCTGTCGATTGCCCTCGGGCCGGGCGAGCGCGCTGAAGGTCGCTCGAAAGCTGACCGCGTCAACCCTTCGCGCCGGCTTTCCGCAGGACGTCGGCCAGCGGATCATGCGCGTTGCGCTCCATCGCCTCGTCCAGCAGGGTGCGGCCATCCTTGTCGGTGGCGTTCGGATCCGCGCCGGCGTTCAGCAGCAGCACGACGATCTCCTTGCGTCGGCGGCGTGCGGCGAGATGCCGGTGCAGGGGTGTTCGCCCGAGCGAATCGCCGATCTTCACCGCCGCGCCGGCCTGAAGCAGCAGCTTCATCACCGTGTTGTGGCCGGCTTCGGCGGCGAGGTGCAGCGGCGTTTCGCCTGCCGCGTTCACGGGATCGACTTCAGCGCCGGAGTCGAGCAGCAGAGCAGCCATTTCGAGATGGCCCGCGCGGGCCGCCTTGTGCAGGGCGGTGCTGCTCAGGCTGTCCTTGCTGTTGACATCCGCGCCGCCATCGAGAAGCGCCCGTACGATCCGGCAGTCGCCGCCCCGGACAGGCTTCTCCGAATCCGAATCGGCCTGGTCGACCGCGTTCAGCAACGGCGTCTGCCCGTGCGTGTCCACGGCATCGGGGTCGGCGCCGTGCTCGAGGAGCAGGCGGATGACATCGATCCTGCCCTGCCTTGCCGCCCAGTGCAGGGGCGTGTCGCCGCATTCATCGCGCACATCGACCGCGCCGACAAGCGGGAGCAGGTAGGTGACCATGTCCAGGTGTCCGCCGCCGGCGGCACTGTGGAGGCAGGTTTCGCCGCGTTGACCGCCGGCGGACACGTCAGCGCCCCCGTCCAGGAGGATCTGGGCCACGTGACGACGGCCCTGCTCGGCAGCACGCAGAAGGCGCAGGGTGCAGTTGGCGGGTTCGTTCAAGGGAAATCTCGTTGCGGGCAGGGCAGGAACCTCGACAGGTCGCCGGCCCGCCCGCGGGACAACGCCACGGCGCGTGAATCCACCGGAAACATTCTATGCCGGCCGAAGAAGAGAATCCCGCTCGTTTTCAGCCTCTGCCGGCCGTCGAGGGCCGTGTCGGCCTCGAAAACCGGGCCCTTTGGCGATTTCAATCGACGGTCGCCGCTCTCGTCTGATACAATACTGGTGGTCCAGTTGTCCGTTTCGACGGACCGGCAGTCTCTCCTCGCCCCAGGCGCATCGGGGCGGGCAGGCCTGAAACGCCACGTGCGGCGGCGCGCCCGGATCCCCCGGGCCGATATCCGCGCGTGGCGACACATCTCTCATTCGTATTGCATTCAGCCGCGATGCCCCGGCTGCTTGCGGAGAGGCCGGTCAACCATGCGTTGGGCCTTCCTGATCATCGGCGTTGTCGCCGTCGTCCTGCTCTTCGGGGTGGGGCCGGAGTATGCCGGCTACGTCGCCTTCTTCGTTCTGTTCGCCAACTTCGCGACGGTCTGTGTGCAGTACGACGAGCCACTCAGGCGCGCCAGAAACCGCGTAAAAGAGCAATTGAGCCACTTGAAGCCCAGCGGGCGCAACGCCGAGCTTTATCACCAGTTGCAGTCCGCGACCCCGAAGCCGACCGCCGATGATCGTCGCGTGCGCTACGGCCCCGTGACGTTCCTGAACATCGCCACCGGGCTCGGCGCCACCGGACTGCTCGTCTGGGCTATCGTGCTGCGCGTGACGTGAGGCTCCGTCGCCATGCGGCGGGCATCACATTCGATCAAGGATGAGGACCGTGTTTCAGGTCACCGAAGAAGCCATCGCGCATGCGGCCTACCAGCTTGGGCAGGCCGACGAGGCGGAGGGTGCGGTCCTTCGTCTCAGCGCCCACGAGAGCGGGCTGGTTCTCAGGCCGGGCCGGGTTGAACCGGACGATGTGATCTTCGATCACGACGGCCGACCGGTGATCGCCGTCTCGAAGGTGCTGGTCGAGGAGCTCGGCAACGTCGTCCTTCAGGCCCAGGAAACCGCGGACGGGACCCGCCTTCAGTTGCGCGAACGCGGCTAAAAGGCGTCCGTTCGGCGGTTTCTGGACTTCCCGGCCCGGGTCGGCTATCGTTGCTCGGCTCCGTGGACGATAAGGGCCACTGACAACGACAATTGACGCCGGTGGTTTTATTCAGGACGCGGCCCGCGTCCGGGGACAGTCCGGCTTCGAGGGCGCCGGAAGCCCCAACACTCCGGACTCAGAGAAACAAGACACAGATGCAATTCCATGAACTGCGGCTCGCAGAGCCCATCGTTCGTGCCGTAGCCGCAGAAGGCTACACCACGCCCACCCCTATCCAGATGAAAGCCATCCCGGCGGTGCTCGCCGGACAGGACGTCCTGGGCTGTGCCCGGACGGGCACGGGCAAGACCGCGGCCTTCGCTCTGCCCATCCTCGACCGGCTGGCAAGTTCGGCCGGCGCATCCCGCAAGCACCGCCTCCGACCCGGCCGCAATCCCCGCGCTCTCGTGCTGTGCCCCACGCGGGAGCTGGCCACACAGATCTTCGAGAGCTTCCGCGCGTACGGGCGCAATCTGCCGCTTCGATATGCCGTCGTGTTCGGCGGGATCAGCCAGGTGCCCCAGGTGCGCGACATCCGCGCCGGCATCGACGTGCTCGTGGCCACGCCCGGCCGGCTCCTTGACCTGATGGGACAGCGCGTGATCGATCTGCGCGCCATCGAAGTGCTGGTGCTCGACGAGGCCGATCGCATGCTCGACATGGGGTTCATCCACGACATCCGGAGAATCGAGCGTCATCTGCCCTCGCCGCGCCAGACACTTCTTTTTTCCGCCACCATGCCGGCCGAGATACGCCGTCTGGCCGATTCGATTCTCCGCAACCCCGTCTTCGTGCAGGCAAGCCCGCCGGCGTCGACGGTCGAGACGATCTCCCAGACCGTCTACCTGGTCGCGAGAAAGAACAAGCCGATCCTGCTCGAGCGCCTCCTTCGTCAGGAGACGATGGAGCGCACCCTGATCTTCACGCGCACCAAGTACGGTGCCGACAAGCTGGTCAGGAGCCTGCGGCGATCGGGCATCGGGGCCGGCGCATTGCACGGCAACAAGAGCCAGAACGCCCGCACTCGGGCCCTGGACAGCTTCAAGTCCGGTGGGACCCCCGTGCTCATCGCAACCGACATCGCCTCGCGCGGCATCGACGTGGATGACATCACCCACGTGGTCAACTTCGACATCCCCAACCTTCCCGAGACTTACGTACACCGTATCGGGCGCACCGCCCGGGCCGGGGCCTCCGGAATCGCCCTTTCGTTCTGCGACCATGACGAGGTCGATCATCTCCGCGCGATCGAGCGGCTGATCGACACGAAGCTGAACGTCGTCGAGCAGACCCCGCCCTCTGGCGGCGAAACGAGCGCCTGGCGCCCGGCGGAACACGGACATCCACCTTCACGACACGCGGCCGACGGCACGCCCCGCCGATCGAGACGGCGATCGCAACGCCGGTCACATGGCCGATCACGCGTGGACCGGGCACGCCACTCCACTCGGTAGGCAGCGGCCCGACCGCGCCTTTCCGCAATCGGTCGTTCCCTCCGGACGCACAGCGGGCGAAGACCCGTCGCGTTCCCCACCACTCAAGACCCACCGCCATGCACCAGTTCATACAGTCCGCCCCTGTCCCTGACGCTCTGCCCCAGACGACCGAGCAGCGACCGAGGACGATCGACCTCAAAGCTCGTCTCATCAGTCTCGCCGCAGTCACGATTCCGTTTGCGGGGCTTGTCCTTGCCGTCGCGCTGCTTTGGGGCGTCGCCTTCAACTGGATCTACCTCGCACTGCTTGCAGGAATGTACTTTGCATCTGCGGCGGGTGTGTCGATCGGGTATCACCGCTATTTCACGCATCGCAGCTTCGAGACGCCCCGCCCGGTCGCAGCCATCCTTGCCGTGTTCGGTTCGATGGCGGTGGAGGGGCCGGTGCTCCAGTGGGTTGCGGTGCATCGCCGCCACCATCAGCACAGCGATGATCATGACGATCCGCATTCCCCGCACACGCATGGAGGCGGCCTGCGGAGTGTGCTGCGCGGATTCTGGCACGCGCATGTCGGGTGGATGTTCCAGCCTCATCCGCGCGGCCTGGCGCGATACGTCAAGGATCTCCGGCAGCAGCGGCTGGTCCGTTGGGTAAGTCGCCTCTTCCCGCTCTGGGTCCTGCTGGGTCTGCTCATACCCGCGGTTCTCGGTGGCGTCTTCACCGGAACCTGGACAGGCGCCGCCCTCGGCTTTCTATGGGGTGGCCTGGTGCGGATCTTCCTGGTTCACCACGTGACCTGGAGCATCAACAGCGTCTGCCACATCTGGGGTACGCGTCCCTTCCGCAGCCATGACGAGAGTCGGAACAACCCCATCTTCGGCATGCTCGCGCTGGGCGAAGGATGGCACAACAACCACCACGCGTTCCCGACGTCCGCGCGGCACGGGCTGCGCTGGTGGCAGTTGGATCTGAGTTACCTGATCATCTGCCTCATGGCACGGGTCGGGCTGGCTCGCGACGTCCGAGTTCCCAGTCCCGAGCGCATCGCCGCCAAACGCTGCAATTCAACGAGTGCTCACCGAGCACCTGGCTTATCCGACCTCGCAGACTTCGCGAGGTTCCAATCCACACTGGACTCGCGCCACTGGCGCAACCCTGAATCACCTGGAGATCGCACCGTGAAGATCTACGTAGGCAACATGAACTTCGACACCGACGAGAACGCGCTCCGTGAGACGTTCGCCGCCCACGGCGATGTCGAAGACGTCGCCGTCATCACCGACCGTGACACCGGCCGCCCGCGCGGCTTCGGCTTCGTGACCATGCCTGACCAGCAGGCGCGCGCCGCAATCGAAGCGCTCAACGGGACTGACCTCGATGGTCGAACGATCGTGGTCAACGAGGCCAAGGCGAAGGCCGGTGGCGGCGGCCGCGGCGGTCCGCGCCGGAGCAACTGGTAATCCGAATGGGCAGGAAGAGGCAGCACAGCTTCTCGAAACGTCAGCGCGAGCAGAGGAAGGCCGAGAAGGCGGATCGCAAGCGAAGGCAGCGTGCGGCGCGCAAGGACGCGCCCCCACCGCCTCCTGCTCTCGGCGATGCCGCTGATGATCCGTCCAACGCCGGACCGGACGTGACCGCGCCGGACTGAGTGTCTCGTCGACATGCGTGGACGATCACCGGCCGCGGCGAGCGACAGCCGCGCTGCAATCAGCGCGCAGCGTTAGATCGACGCCGCGACCTTCCGGAAGTGGTGCCCGAGAATCGCCAGGTTCATCGCCTGGCCGAACTTGCGCGGCCGGAACATCAGGGATCGGAAGAAGAAGCTCCAATAGGCCCGGCGCCCGCGTGAGCGGA
>JAXHTH010000131.1:0-4441 GCA_034211115.1 Planctomycetota bacterium
CCCCGGCCCCCGGCCCCCAAGCCCCAATCCCCAAGCCCCTCTCCCGCGGCCGTCAGGCCTGAAAATCGCTCCTCGCCCCTCATGCCCAGCTTGACTGTGGCCGACCCTGAGCTACAGTGATTGCCGCGCCCGGCCGACCCGTTGCCGCGCGCACCCCCAGACATGGGGCGGTAGCTCAATTGGTTAGAGTACCGGACTGTCGATCCGGTGGTTGCGGGTTCGAGTCCCGTCCGCCTCGTTCAAAAAACGGCCCTGACGACCCGTCAGGGCTGTTTTTGCTTTTGGAGCTTCGCACACGATTGTCCACAAAGGCACATTTTCGCACACCCGTTGCGTAGGTGGTTGCGGGTGTTGCAGGGGCCGTCTCGTCCCCCTGAGCGTCGGTCGTCCCCGTCGCCCGAAGGGTCAGCGGCTCCACGATCGGCAGGCGGGTCACCGTCTCCGCGGCCTCGTCCGGCAGCAGGTGGCCGTAGGTGTCCAAGGTCAGCTTGATCGAGTAGTGCCGCATCAGGGTCTGGATCGCCTTCGGGCTCGCCCCGCCGATCGCGGCCCAGGCCCCGCAGGTGTGCCGGAGCGCGTGGAAGTCGATCCGCCGGCCGTCGTGATCCTCGGCGAGCAGGAAATCCGAGCCCTCCCGCCTGATCCGCTCCTCCGCATCATCGCCGGCCTCATCGAGCCACGCCGCGCGGGCCGCGGCCAGATCCTCCCGGAGCATCGCCGCGACGTGCTCCCGTCTCGGCATCGTGAAGACGGGAGCCCCGGGCATCACCCGGGCGACATGTCGCTTCAGGTCGCCAACCAGCTCCGGCCGGACGTATTGCCGGGCCGCCCGCCGGTTCTTCGTCCGCCTGGCCGCGAGCAGGAAGTGGGGCCGTTCGGCGTCCAGGATGAGGCAGGAGCGTGTCAGCGCCCGCAGCTCGCCCGAGCGCAGGCCGGTCTGGATCGCCGTCTCGTAGAGCAGCCGGCGCGAGTGCCCATCCATGTCCATTCGCTCCGGCCCCCGCTCCGTGATCGCCCGCAACCATCGCCACTCATCGGGGAGCAGGAATCGCCGCTCGGTCTGCCGGTCCGGCGAGGGCTTCCCCACGCGGGCCAGCGGATCGGCCACGAGCCGGGCGTCACGCACGCACCAGCGCGTGAACGTCCGCAGGGCGGTGATGTAGCTGTGGGCCGTGCGCGGCGACCACGGCCGGGGCTGCTTCGCCTTGCCCGACTCGCTCGGCGCGCGTTTCCGCCCGATGAACCGCTCCAGCCCCTCGGCCGAGATGTCGCCCAGGGCCTTCCACCGGCAGCCGGCCGCGAGTCTGCGGATCATCTTGGCGGTTTCGGCGACGTGCCGATCGGATCGCCCCTCGGCGCGCTTGGCGGTGTTGAACGCCTCCAGGTGCGATTCGATCGTCGCCGCGGCGTGCCGGTCGAGCTCGGTTCCGCCCTCGGGCGGTGCGAGGCCCACTCGCTCCAGCGCCGTCCGGTTCACCCACTGCGACAGGATGCGTTCGGCGTCGGACTTGCTCGTCGTCCCGGTCGATCGCTCGATGCGGCGCTGCCGATCTGCGCTGTACCAACTGGCGATCCATGATCCGCCCTCGGTGCGCTGGAACAGGCTCCCCCGGCCGTTGCCGCGCCTCTGGTTCTTCTTCTGGCGTTGGGTTGTTGCCATTCGTCCGTCCTCGATGGGATGCGCCCGGACGTCGATCGCGCCCGGGGGCCGTTGTTGTTCAGTCGCTCCGCTCCGCCATGATCGCCTCGCAGTCGATCGTGTCTGGGGGGTCCTCGATGAACGCGGCGAGCGATTCGCGCGTGTAGAGGATCTTCGCGTTGCGCGCACGGCCGACCCGCGTCGCTCGGATGTACCAGGCGATGCGGAGCCGATCGAGCGTGCTCCGATCCACGTCGAGGAACGCCGCGGCCTGCTTTGCGGTCATCAGGCCCGGCCATCCGGGGAGCGGTGTTTCAGGGCTTCGTTTTGGCATAATGCGATCCTGGGAAGCGCCCCGGCGCCCGCGGCGCCCGGGCGCGGGGGTGTCACGCTTCATTCTTTCACGATTGCCAGTGGCCGAAGATATAACTTCACCGTTTCCAGCGCCTGCCATCGAGGCTCCAATGCTTCACGATCTATTTCTCGGATCTGTTCACAACTACAATTCGCTTCCTCGCGCCCGCTACATATAAGACAAGTTACGGACGGGCGATTGCTGAAGTCATCCAGATCAGTCAAATCGATGTTGCGATCATCCTCCTCGACATCATCATAGATTTCGCCCCACCAACAACCGTGCACGGTGTCCCAGAAAGCGTAGCCTATGCAGGGCTCAGGCAAATCGCTGCTTGTTTGCTCTCTGGCGGGGGAGGCTTCATCAGAAGCCAGTGGGACGATCTGCAACCGAAGAACGTGACATGATCGCAAGGCGAGATAGTCGTCCGTGAAGTCATGATTGTCGCCCCCCAGTTGTTTCAATTCTTCCCGATCAAACTCGATCGACCGTTTCAACCATTCTGCGGTGGCCTCTGCCTCTTCAATCTGGTCAAAGACTACAAGCCCGCTGATACAGTCATCGAAACTGAATGGAGGGTGGTCCACAGTCAGAAAATCGCCTTTCTCCAACGGCCCAGGAGGTGACGGCAGAAGCATGAAACCTTCAAACGGTGTCGGCTCTATTCTCGTTGCATTCTGGGGAGTCATGTTGTTTCCTCATTGGTTGAATGCGCCCGGGCGCACGCGGCGCCCGGGCGGGGGTCCGTCGTCAGTCGTCAATCCGGCTCGATCGCCGGCGGGCGCGGTCGGCAGTGATCGCTTCCCTTGTCTGATCTGTTGCGTGATACACGCCGTCCGCGCTGCGATCGAGCCAGCCGTGCGCGATGAGATCCTCCAGCACCTTCGCGCTGAAGGCCGACACTCGCTGCGACTGCGCGCCGTCTTCGGCGAACGTCCCGTCATCAACGCGACGGAAGTGCACATCGCCATCGAGTGCCGCGATGAGGCGGAGCAGACCGTAGAGTGGTCGATCTTCCGAGCGCAGCTCTTCGACTTCACCGCCGGGCACCCAGGAGAGTTCATCGACCAGGGCGCGGAGCATCGCTGGCGACCCGGCCAGGTGCTGTGTTTCGGCACTCGCATCGGCCGACGCTTCCCGGGCCGACAGCAGATCGAGCCGGCCCCGGCGGATATTGATCTCGCGCCCGCCATCGCGGAGCGCTTCGGCCAGGGCGTTGAGAGCACCGGCGCGCGTCAGGTGAAGCTCGATCTCTGAGCCGTGCGTGCCATCGAAGGGCACGGGGGCGCCGTCGATGTCCACGAGGACCCAGACGTCGATTGATCTGGGGGGTGCGTCGGGGTGCGACTCGTCGAGGGCGCTGAGCTCGCCGTCTTCGGCCTTTGCCCACTCCTCACAGAACTCGGCGAGGGCGCGTTGTGCTCGCGGGCTTGTGATGGCGCGCATCGCGCGCCGTTCCTGATCTCCGGGTTGTGATGCTGGTGCTGTCATTGCTACGGGACCTTTCCCGGCGGAACGGGCTCGTGCGCATGGCGCCCGCGGCCAGCGGGTCCCGTAGCAGAGAGTCGCCAGCGCACGAGCGCCATTCCGCCGAAACTTCGTTTGTCTGTCGGGGTGCTACGGGACCGACCGGGCGCCAGTGTACCCTCCCGCGCCAGGGCGTCAAGCCCCCCCGGCGCGCCCTCGAGGACGGGGGCCGCAAGTCCAGACCTGGCCGATGTTTCCGCCTCGGGGCGCCGCCGGCCCCCTGGGGTGCCCTGGCCGAGCCATCCCGCGAGGACCCCGCTGGCCGTCGCCCTGGCCGCGAGGGCTTCGCCTGGCGAGGGGGCAGCCCGGGGTCGATCCACTCATCGTCGTTCCGGCCGACGGCTGAGGCGATGCCTGGGCCGTCCAGGCGATAGAGTCGTCTCGTGTCCGTCATCGAGTCCGTCCGTCCTGCCGCCCGGCGTCAGAGTCCGAAACTGCGAGCTTTCCCCTCCCGGTCGATTGAGCAGAACCGCGCCGCGCCGTCGATGACCGTCACGCCGCCGGCGGCGCGATCTTCGCCGTCGATGATGGTGAGGCGCCGCGTGGTGATCTCTTCGCGCTGGCGGGCGATGAGCGCGGTGAGCTCGGCCATCGCCTCGCAGGCGTGTTGGATCGATTCTCCCAGCGAATCATCCGCGGCGCTGCACCTGGCGATCTGCGCGCGGAGCTCTTCGACTTCGCACTCCAGGACGGCGATCCGCTCTTCGTGTTGCATTTCGGTCATCCGTGAGGGGGGGAAAGTCCCCCCGCCGGCCAATTCCGGCGGGGGGCATGCCCAGGCCCGGCGCGACGCGCATGCCTGAACACGCCGCGCGTAGACCGACAGGAGGCGGCCGCCTGGGCCGGGCGCAGAGGATCAGGACGACGTGCTCGGCCGGCTCATCGCCTCCGTGCCGAGCAGCTTCGGGTCGTCGAAGAGC
>JAXHTH010000132.1:0-7924 GCA_034211115.1 Planctomycetota bacterium
TCGGCGTGCTGCTCGTGCGGAGCCTGCTGGCCAAGGAAGTCGTCGCCAACGCGCTTCAGGAGTACATGAACCTCCTGCTGGGGCCGATCCTCATCATCGTCGGCATGCTCCTGCTGGAGCTGATCAGACTCGGCGGTCGCGGGAGCGGCGTCAGCGAGAAGGTCGGAAAGCGCGTTCAGGGCTGGGGGTTGTGGGGAGCCCTTGTGCTCGGCGCGTTGTTTGCGCTGTCCTTCTGCCCCGTGTCGGCCGCGCTGTTCTTCGGCAGCCTGATTCCGCTGGCCGTGAAGTCCGGGAGCGGATTGCTTCTCCCGTCCATCTACGGCCTGGGCACGGCGGCGCCGGTGGTCGTCTTCGCGATTCTGCTGGCGTTCAGCGCCGGGGCGGTGGGATCGGCGTTCAACCGCATCAGCATCTTCGAGCGCTGGGCCCGTCGCATTACCGGCGTGCTCTTCATCGGCATCGGGATCTATCTGTCATTGGCGCACATCTTCGGCGTGTTCGGGTGAGGGAGGAAGGCATCGTGGCACCATGGCATCATGGCATCGAGGGGAGGGCGATCAGGGATCAGCCATCAGGGCCGGTTTCGCGACGGAGCTTGCCCCCGTGCACGGCATCCGATCGGCGCTGAGCCCTCGGTCCCCAACCAGGAGCCAACGGCCGCCAGCGGATTCGAAACATGGAGGGCTACCCCCGGAGGTGGAGGGCCGCGGAGGGGGAGAAACCGGGGCCTCGGCGCGGCGCGATGAGGACGTAACGCGTGGTGTGGGCTGAGGCTCGGCGAAACCCACCGGGAGCGTGACTGGCCACGGGAATGGTGGGGATCGCTGCTCGCATCGTTCCACCCACCGTGCGGGAATGGCGCCGGCCTCGGGCCGGACTCCCCCGACCCCGTCCGGCACTGCCCACGCCTCACCGCTCAAAACTCACCGCTCCCCACGCCTCAGGCCCCAAGCCCCAAGCCTCAAGCCCCTCCCGGTTGCGGGGGGCGGGTTCCCTGCCTATTCTCCGGCATTCTGTTGGGGGCGGTGGCTGGTGTGGCCGGCGGCCAGGCGGTGCGGTGCGGCTCCGCGCCCCCTCCAGCGAGCAGCGGTGCGGTAAGGGCCCATGGCGCCGATGACCCTCTATACAACCTGCCTCCTCGGTGCCGTCGGCCTCTACCTGCTCGTGCGCCGCCCCGCCCCCGGAAAAGGGCCTGGCGGGGCGCCTGGAGGCACGGCGGGGAGCCGGAGCCTGAAGGCACTCGGCACCCTCCTCGCCCTCGGCGCCTTCGGCTACCTCATCATCGCCGCCGCGGAGTGGATCGCCCCGGGCGAGGGAGGCCGGCCGGAGGTGTTCTACGTCATTTTCAGCGGGATCGCGGTGGCCGCGGCGGTGCGGATGATCACCCACCGACGGCCGGTCTACGCGGCCCTGTATTTCGTCCTCGTGGTGCTCTCCTCGGCGGGGCTGTTTTTGCTGCTGGAGGCGGAGTTCCTCGCCTTCGCCCTCGTGATCGTCTACGCGGGGGCGATCCTGATCACGTACCTTTTCGTCCTGATGCTGGCCCAGCAGCCAGCGGACCCGGACCACCCCGAGGGCGGGGCGGAATACGACATCCATCCGCGTGAGCCGGCGGCCGGGGCGCTGGTGGGGTTCATCATGCTCGCCCTGCTGAGCCGGATGATCTTCATGGGGGCGGGCGAGCTGCCGGTCCCGGACGGCGAGGCGGCGCGGGCCGCGGCGTGGAGGCAGCTCGAACAGATGCCCCAGCGGCTGCGTGCCTTCATCGCCGAATCGGGCGACGAGAACATCACCCTCGGCTGGGGGGACGAGGGGGCCATCGACGTGGCCGCGGACGGCTCGGCGATGGTGCGCTACGAAGTCGCCGACGGCCAGCGCAAGGCCCTGACGCTGCCCGAAGACGCGATGCCGGAGAACGTGCAGAGCGTGGGGCTGGGGTTGATCCTCACGTTCCCCGTCTCCCTGGAGCTGGCCGGCGTGATCCTGCTCATGGCGATGTTCGGCGCGGTCATCCTCGCCCGGCGGCAGATCGAGCTGACGGAGGAGGAGAAGCGCGAGGCCGCCGGCCTGCGGCGGCTGGGACACTTCGACGAGCCGGCCGCGCCGGAAGGGGGTGGCGGATGATCGACACCATCCTCGCCTCGATCGAGCCCATCTCGACCCTGACGCTCGGGCACTACCTGCTCACGAGCGCGGTCCTGTTCGTGATCGGGCTGGTCGGCTTTCTCACGCGCCGCAATCTCATCATCATGTTCCTCTGCACGGAGCTGATGTTCCAGGGGGCGGGGATCGCCCTCATCGCCTTCGGGCGGTTTCACCTCGATATCTCCGGGCAGGTGTTCGTGATCTTCATCCTGACGGTGGCGGCGGCGGAGGCGGCGCTTGCGCTCGGCCTCGTCGTGCTGCTCTATCGCCGCAAGGAAACGCTCGATGCCGAGGCGTGGTCGGAGCTGAAGGACTGATGCTGGAATCGCTCACACAGTCCGGCCTGCTTCCGATGGCGCTGGCGCACGCGCCGGCCCCCGGAACGGGGGCGGAGGCGCTTCCGGCGGCGGCCGCCTATCCGCTGGCGAGCGCGATCGAGGGCATGGCCTGGGCGGGCTGGATCCTCTGGCTGCCCGCGATCTCCCTTATCCTGTGCGGGCTGTGCGCCGCGCTGCGGATCCACAACAAGCTGCCGGCGTGGATCACCGTCGCGTTCATCGGCGGCGGGTTCTTCGTCACCCTCGCCCTGTACCTGAACTACACCGAGCCGGTCACGATCGAGCTGTTCCGGTGGTTTGACCTGCAATGGGGGGAAGGGGAATCGGCGCGTCACTTCATCGCGAGCTTCTCGCTCTACGTCGACAAGCTCACGCTCTTGTGGATGTTGTTCGTGACGGGGCTGAGCGCTTTGATCGCGCTCTACGCCAGCGAGTACATGGAGGCGGACCTGAAGGGGGGATATGCGCGGTTCTTTGCGGGCGTGAGCGTGTTCGTCTTCGCCATGAGCTGCCTGGTGATGGGCGACAACCTCCTCATGCTCTACCTCGGCTGGGAGGGCGTGGGCTTCGCCTCCTACTGGCTCATCGGCTATTACTATCACAAGCCGTCCGCGGTCGAGGCGGCGAAGAAGGCGTTCATCGTCAACCGGATCGGCGATCTCGGCCTCGCGCTGGGGCTCTATCTCACCTGGCATTACTTCGGCACGGTCGAGTACGTGACGCCCGAGGGGACGGGGATCTTCGACCAGATCCGGGCGGGGGTGAACGCGGACGGCGAGGCGGGGGGCTGGCAGATCAAGGCCATCCCGTTCCTCTTCATGCTCGGCGCGTTCGGCAAGAGCGCACAGATCCCGCTCTATGTCTGGCTTCCCGACGCGATGGAGGGCCCGACGCCGGTCAGCGCGCTCATTCATGCGGCGACAATGGTCACCGCGGGCGTCTACCTGCTGGCGCGGATGTTCCCGCTCATGGAAGCGCTGCATCCGCTGGCGCTGCCCACCGTGGCGTGGATCGGCGGGTTGACGGCGCTGCTCGCGGCCACCATCGGCATGGCGCAGTACGACATCAAGCGCATCTTCGCCTACTCGACGGTCAGCCAGCTCGGGTACATGTTCCTCGGGATCGGCCTGCTCACCACCTTCGGCGGGGCGTATCACGTCTTCACACACGCGTTCTTCAAGGCCGTGCTGTTCCTGACGGCCGGGGCGGTCATGCACGGCTTCGCGGGGCAGATCGATCTGCGCAAGGTCTCCGGCCTGGCCCGCATGCCCGGCTGGCGGATCGTCAGTTACACGATGCTCTACGCCTGCCTGTGCCTGGTGGGGTTCCCGTTCATCTCCAGCGGGTTCTACTCCAAGGACACGATCATGGCCCAGGCGTTCATCTCGCACGGGCCGGGCTATACCGCGCTGGGGGTGATCGCGGTGCTCACCGCGCTGCTGACGGTGTATTACACGTTCCGCGTCTGGTTCCGCGTCTGCGCCGGGCCGGTGCGGTACGAGATGGGCGATGAGCACCACGGCGATGAAGACGATGAGCACGGCGGGCACGCGCACGACAAGCCGCACGCCCCGCGGTTCGCGATCAACTTCACGCTGCTCGTGATCACTGCCGGGGCGATCGCCTCGATCTGGCTGTACCTCAACGGCTGGGGGAAGGAGATGATCGCCGGCTCCACCGCGGCCCCCGGCGCCCCCGGAGCCCCCGGAACTGGGCACGGGGCGCATGCCGCGCACGGCGAGGCGCATGGCGGGTTCTGGTCGGATCCGCACACGTGGATGCCGTGGGTGGCGAGCATCACCACCCTCGTCGGCATCGCCATCGCGTGGTATTTCCATCTCGCGAACCGCAGGGCGGCCGAGCGCCTCAAGCAGGCGATGCTCGCCAATCCCGTCGCGCGCTGGCTGCCGCTGGCGATGGAGAACAAGTGGTACGTGGATGAGCTGTACCACGCGTTCATCCGCTTCCCGCTGTGGGTGATCGGGCACGCGTGCTACTTCATCGACCGTTATCTGGTCGATCTGGTGGTGATCGACGGCATCGGCCGCTTCCCGCGGTGGATGGGGCGGCTCTTCCAGCCGCTTCAGAACGGGGTCCTCCAGTCCTATGCCGGGTGGATGATGTTCTTCCTCGGGGCGATTGCGCTCGTTGTGCAGTACGCCCCGCAGATCCGCGCGTTCATCGAGCAATGGTTCGGAGGGCAGGGCGGATGAGCCTGGCGCTGCTTCTCATCATCCCGCTCCTCGGCGCCCTCGCGGTCGCGTCCATGCCCCTCGGCCGCGTGAAGTGGGTGGCGTTCCTCGTCTCGTCGATCACCTTCATCGTCAGCGTGATTCTCGCCATCGGCTTTGCGCAGTGGGGGGAGGCGGGGTTCGGCCTCGAGGGCGGCGGGGCGTGGCTCGAGCTGCTCGGCGTGTCGGTGAGCATGCACGTCGATTCCGTGTCGATGCTCCTCGTGCTGCTCACCTCGCTGATCATGCCGCTCTGCATGGCCGGCTCGTTCTCGGCCATCACGAGCCGCATCCGCGAGTATTACATCTGGATGCTCATTCTCCAGGCGGCGATGGTGGGGGTGTTCATCGCACGCGACCTGATCTTCTTCTACATCTGCTTCGAGTTCACGCTCGTGCCGATGTATTTCCTCATCGCCATCTACGGCGGGGAGAACCGGGCCAAGGCGGCGATCAAGTTCTTCCTCTTCACCTTCACCGGGTCGATGATCACACTCGCGGGCCTGCTCTACATCGCCTGGCAGTACCGGATCGCGGCGGGGGTGTGGTCCTTCGATATCCCCAGCCTGACGGAGTTCGCCTCGACGCAGTTCACGAAGACGCAGCAGGCGTGGGTGCTCCTGGCGCTCATGGCCGGCTTCGCGGTGAAAGTCCCGCTCTTCCCGGTGCATACGTGGCTGCCCCTGGCGCATACCGAAGCGCCGACCGCCGGATCCGTCGTCCTCGCCGCGATCCTGCTGAAGCTCGGCACGTACGGCCTGTATCGCTTCGTCCTGCCGATGGTGCCCGATGCGGTGGTCGAGTACACGCCGCTCATCGCGGTCCTGTCGATCATCGGGATTCTGTATGCCGCCCTCATCTGCTGGGTGCAGTCGGACATCAAGAAGCTGGTGGCGTACTCATCGGTGAGTCACCTCGGGTTCTGTGTGCTCGGCCTGTTCGCGCTCAACCCGATGGGCGCGCAGGGCTCGGTGCTCTACATGCTCAACCACGGCCTGAGCACGGGCGCCCTCTTCTTCCTCGTGGGGATGATCTACGAGCGCTACCACACCCGCGACATGACGAAACTCAGCGGGCTGTCCAAACGTATGCCGGTCTGGGCGTTCTTCATGGTCTTCTTCGTGCTCTCATCCGTCGGCCTGCCGGGGCTGAACGGGTTCGTCGGCGAGTTCCTCTGCCTGATCGGAGCGTTCACGGCGAGCCGAGATGCGGCGCTCTATCCCGGCGTGCTCGGGCCGTGGTATGCGGCGATCGCGGCGATCGGGATGGTCTTCGCCGCGATGTACCTGCTCATCATGGTCGGGAAGGTGGTCTTCGGCCCGCTGAAAGAGCCGACGCAGAGCGGCGAACATCATTCCGTCCTTCCCGCCGATCTCACCTGGCGCGAGATCGGCGTCCTCACCCCGCTCGCCGTGTTCTGCCTCTACATGGGATTCCAGCCGGCGGTGTTCACCGATGCCATGGACCCCGCCATCGAGCAGATGCTGGCGGTGTATCCCGAGAAGGTCAGCGAGGTGCGGATGGTCGAGGCGCCCACGGCGAATGAGCCCGAGATGCGCCTGACGCTCGTCGACGCGGAACCGCCGGTTCAGGAGGAGGATGGCGATGGCTGAGAAGCTGTGGTTCATCATCCCCGAGCTGATTCTCTTCGCCGGCGCGGTCGTCGCTTCGGTCATGGGTCTGTCGCGCCGGAAGGCGATCCGTGATCTGCTGCCGGCGATGACGTGCCTCTTCCTCGCGGCCGGCTTCATCGTGACGCCGTTCCTGTATCGGGGCGATCATCTCGCCGGCGCGGACCTGCTCATGCCCCTGCTGGGCAAGTACGTCAAGATGATGGTCTGCTTCATCGGAATCATCCTGACCATGGTCAGCGTGGGCATGATCGATCGGCGGATGGAGGCGGATGTCGAGGCGGGGCGGGTGAAGTTCGATCCGCTGCGGGCCGGACGCGGCGAGTTCTATGCCTTCTTCCTCCTCAGCCTCATCGGCGTGATGCTCTGCTGCAACGCCAACGATCTCATCTGGCTGTTCCTCGCCCTGGAGCTCGCCTCGCTTCCCACGTACATCATGGTCGCTATCAGCCGCGCGTCGGCGAAGGCGCAGGAAGCGAGCGTGAAGTATTTCTTCCTCGGCGCGCTGGCGGCCGCGACGTTTCTTTACGGCTTCGCCCTCATCTACGGCTCGACGGGCACGATCGTGCTGACGGAGATCCGCGCCGCGTTCGCCATCCAGTGGGCCGAGGGGGGGATCAACACGATCGGGATCATCGGCATGATCCTGGCGATCCTGGGCGTGTCGTTCAAGATCGCCGCGGTGCCGCTGCACTTCTATGCGGCCGACGTGTACGAAGGCGCGGCGTCGCCGGTGACGGCGTTCCTGGGGTTCGTGCCCAAGACCGCGGGGATGCTTGCGCTCATTCTCCTGCTGACGACGATGGGGTGGGGGGATCCGATGGCCTCCGGAACGGTTGGGTTGCCCCAGCCGGTGCTGACGGCCCTGTGGATGGTCGCGGTGCTGACGATGACGCTCGGCAACGTCGCCGCCCTCCTCCAGCGCTCGGTCAAGCGCATGCTGGCCTACAGCTCGATCGCGCACAGCGGGTACATGCTCATCGGCATCATCGCCGGCCCGGGCCTGGGTTTGAACGCGGTCCTGTTCTACCTGCTCGTGTATGGCCTGATGAACACGGGCGCGTTCGCCGTGCTCGCCGGGCTGGAGCGGCAGGGGCAGGAGGTCGAATCGCTGGATGACCTGGCCGGGCTGCGCCAGCGTCACCCGATGATGGCGTGGGCGATGGCGCTGTGCGCCGGCTCGCTGCTGGGCTTCCCGCCCCTGCTGGGGTTCATCGGCAAGTTGTATCTGTTCATCGCCGGCGTCGAGGCGGGTCAGATCGCGCTGGTGGTGATCGCCGCGCTGAACAGCGCCATCAGCGCGTGGTATTACCTTCAGCTCGTGGGGTACCCGCTGCTGGCCGCGCCGAGCCCGCGCAGCGAGACGATCGAGCGCGCCCCCGCGGCGTGGCCGCGTGTCGCCGCCGTCCTCGCCGCCCTCGCCGTGGTCCTGGTTCCCATCTTCAGCCAGGGCCTGCTGGAGCAGGCCGACGCCGTGACGAACGAAGCGCCGATCATCGCGACGGCCCCGGGGGATCAGTCAGCGCCGATCGAGTGAATCGGATCACGAAAACGGACCGGGTCCATTTTCCGGGGTCGG
>JAXHTH010000133.1:0-4730 GCA_034211115.1 Planctomycetota bacterium
CGCGAACTCCCGCTCCAGCCCGATCGCCGCCCCGAACAGGCACGCCAGGAGCACGCGGACAATGATCTCGAGTTCGGTCGTCCACTCCATCGTCGCCACCTCAGCGGTGCATTGTAGGCCAGCACGGCTCATCCACCTGGGCGATGAGCCGATCCAGCGCGGCCGCCGTCATCGCTTCCCCATCCGCCGGTGAGTGAACCGTGAGCCGACGATGACCATCGAGTTCGTTCGGCGGCTCGAAACGCCGGCGCATCACCTCGTACACCTCCGCGTCCGCATCGGACGCGTCGCGCCCGTTCGCTTCCCGGTCGCGCAGTCGCTGCCGGACGACATCCTCATCGCACTCGACTTCGACGAGGAGGAACGGCCGGTCCAGCAGGCGCGCCGACTGGGCGAACGCGGCCCGCCGGCTCGCCCGCGAGAAGGAGGCGTCGACCACCACGCTGCGATCGTCCTGGAGCATGTCGACCGCGGCGCTGCGGAGGGCCTCGTAGGTGCGCGCCGTCCAGCCCGGGCGGTAGATCCCCTCGTCCGGGTCGGCCGCCGCGTGATCCGCCGGAGGCCGGCCGGCCAGACGCTTGCGCATGACGTCGCTGCGGAGCACGGCCGCGCCGAACGGGCGGGCGATCCGACGCGCGGCCACGCTCTTGCCCGTGCCCGGCAGCCCGCAGGTGGCGATCAGCGTCGGCGGGAGCGGATACGTCACCGCGAGCGCCCCGTAGCGCATCGCCGCCCGCGTTGCCTCCGCGCGGGCTTGCGCATCATCCGCCTGCTTCGCCTCCAGGCCGTGCACCATGCAGCGCACGCACGCGCGGTACGTCTTGTAGAAGTCGATCAGGCCGGGCAGACCGCGATCGCCCGTGCGCTGCACATACTCGTGGACGAGATACTCGCCGAACGCGTTGAATCCCCTCAGATCGAGGTCCATGGTGAGGAAGGCCAGATCGCTGGCGACGTCCAGGCACCGCAGATCGCGTGAGAACTCGATGCAGTCGTAGATGATCGGCTGCTCGCCCTCGAAGCAGATGTTGCCCGCGTGCAGGTCGCCGTGCCCTTCGCGGATGCGCCCCGTCTCGACGCGTCGGCGGAAGAGCTCCTCGCCCCGGTCGAGGGCGCCGATCAGGTATCGGCGCAGGAATCGCCGCTGCCGATCCGTCAGGACGGCGGCGGCGGCGGCGGAATCGGATGATGCTTCGGCGTCGACGAGGCGATCGAGGAGGCGCAGCACGTCTTCGACTTTGCGCCGCACCGCGTCGGGCGTGGCGTGTTCGTCGATTCCCGCCCCCGTCGGGGCCTCGTCGTGGAAGCGCGCCAGCGTTCGGGCGAGCGCATCCATCATGGCGTTGTCCACTTCGCCGCGCTCCAGAAGCCGATCGAGCATGCGATGGTCGGAAAGGCGGCGCATGTGGACGGCGTAGTCGACGATCTCCCCGCCCCCGTCGACCCTGAGCGGCGCGCGCTCGTCGTCCCCGCTCCGCGTGATCGGCGTCACGCCGCGGTAGACGTCGTCGGGCGCGAGGCGCCGATTGAGCCGCACTTCCGCCTCGCACGCCTCATGGCGGCGCGACAGCGTCGAGAAATCGACGAACTGCCGCTTGACCGGTTTCTTGACCTTGAACACCTGCTCGTCGGTCATGAACAACCAGGACAGAGACGTCTGCACGAGTTCGATCCGCTCGACGTCGAAGCCGTAGGCGGAGGGACGGCGCAGCGCCTCCGGCAGGGACGCCGTTGTGTCTTCATGTCCCGCCTCTGACGCCGGGCGCGTGTGGGTCATGGCCGCTCCTCCGGCGCCGCGATCATCACGGCGCAGCTTCTGCGTCATTGGAAGTCTAACACGGCCCCGCCGTTGCGCACGTGGGCTCATCGACGCACGGGAGACCGGCGCAGGACGGTTCCGGAGGCGGGGGATTCCCCCACGGGCAACGCGACACGATGGACGCTCGACCGAAGGGCGCTTCGGGTCGTCTCCGGCCGGGAGAATCGTTCATCGACCCGTTTCACCCCCGCGCGGGGCTTCGTACCGTCGATCGCGAATCGCAGGGGAGTCGCCTGGCCCGGGCCCCGGGCGATGCGATGGTCCGCCTGTGATTCACGCCGCGCGGCATCGCGGCCGCCTTCCCGGCGATCGCAGGCCGCGGGCTGATTCGTTGAACCGCAGCAAAAGGAGGTTTTCATGTTGCTCTTCTCTTCGCTGAGATCGGCGCTCAAATCGGACGCGCCTCGGCTCGTCGCCACGGGCCGGGTGCTGGGACTGGCCGTCCTGCTGGCCGTCTTCGCCGCACCCGTCGCGGCGCAGACGGAAGAGATCACAGACGACCGGATCGAGAACGCGGTGACCACGGAGCTCGGCCAGGATGACGGGGTGCCGGCCCATCTCGTGGATATCGTGAGCAAGGACGGCGTCGTCGAGCTCTCCGGCTCGGTGGACACCCTGCTCGCCAAGGAACGGGCGGTGAAGATCGCCCAGTCCGTGAAGGGCGTGCGGGCCGTCGTGAACCGCATCGAGGTCAACGTCATCGAGCGGCCGGACGAGAAGATCAGGAGCGATGTCCGGCAGGCGTTCCTGCTCGATCCCGCCGCCGACTCGTACGAGGTGGACGTCCGTGTCGCCGACGGAGTGGTCACCCTGGAGGGCACCGTCGAGTCGTGGGCGGAACGCTCCCTGTGCCGGACCATCGCCAAATCGGTTCGCGGGGTGCGCGACGTCGTCAACAACATCGAGGTCACGTACACCGAGGGCCGGCTCGATCCCGAGATCAGGCGCGAGATCGTGCGGCGTCTTCAGAATGACGTCTGGGTGGACGCGCCCCGGCTGAACGTGGAGGTCGACGACGGCGAGGTTGCCCTCGAGGGCGCGGTAGGCAGCGCATTTGAGCGCTCCCGCGCGATCATGAAAGCCTGGGTGGCCGGCGTGCGCGACGTGGACGCCTCCGAGGTCCAGATCAGGTGGTGGATCAACGAGCCGATGCAGGCCGCGGCCGCCCCCGGGCGCGTGCGAACCGACGAAGCCATCCGCCGCGCCGTCGAGGACGCGTTCATGTACGATCCGCGCGTCCTGTCGTTCAAGCCGGAGGTGATGGTCGATGACGGCGTGGTGACGCTCACGGGCGAGGTCGGCGATTACGCCGCCAAGCGCGCCGCGGGCGCCGATGCGCGAAACACCACCGGGGTTCTGCGCGTACACAATCTGCTTCGCGTGCGGCCGCCGGAGCCGGTTCCCGCGGATGAGCTCGCCACCGATGTGAGGCGGGCCCTGGGCCGCGATCCGTACGTCGAGCGTTTCGACGTGGCGGTGGTGGTCCGCAACGGCAAGGTCGATCTGTACGGCGACGTGGACACCCGCTTCGAGCGTCGCCGCGCCGCTGACGTGGCCTCGCGGGTCAAGGGAGTCATCGACGTCGTCAACCACATCGACGTGGGCGATGAATGGACCTATGTCGACGATGTGCAGATCGTCGCCGACATCAACGATGAACTGTGGTGGAGCCCGTTCGTCGACAGCGACGAGGTGACGGTGACGGTCAGCAACGGCGTCGCGACGCTGAGCGGGGTGGTCGATTCCTGGTCGGAGCGCGCCGCGGCGGCGAAGAACGCCTTCGACGGCGGCGCGCGGGCCGTCGTCAACGAGCTGGAGGTCCAGCCGCAGGAAGCGACCACCAAGGCGCGAAGCGCGCCGAGTCCGTCTCCCTGACCGGACGCCTGCCTGCGCTCTCCCCCTGCGGGGCGAGCAACCCTCACGCACGGCGCGGGTCGGCGCGCCACGCGCCGACCCGCCCTGCATTTCAGAAAAACGAGCCGGCGCGCGCGGCGGCGCCGAAGCGGTGGGACATCCCCCCATGGGCGCGCATGGTCAAACCCGAACGCCGGGCCGTGCCGAGCCCGATGCGAAGCACTGGCCGCCCGCCGTATGAAGGAAGCGGAACTCGGACCCTCGGCGTATCTCAACGCCGGAAAGGAGGACGCCCGACATGTTACGAAGCCTCTCAGAGATTCGGGGCTATGCGATCGAAGCGGTGGACGGGCGCATCGGCGATGCGCACGATTTTCTGTTCGATGACCAGGTGTGGACGGTGCGTTACGTGGTGGTCGACACCGGCCGGTGGCTGCCCGGGCGAAGGGTGCTCGTTTCCCCGATGGCGGTGGCCCGCCCCGACTGGAAGGCGCGCCTCCTGCCCGCGAACATGACGAAGGAGCAGATCGAGAGCAGCCCGCCCATCAGCGCCGACGAACCGGTCGCCCGCCAGCACGAGGTCGCGCTGCATGAGCATTACGGCTGGGCGCCGTACTGGCCGATCGCCGGCGCCTACGGCCTCGCGACGGGCGAAACGCCGCCCGCCGTGGTCTCCGAGGCCGCGGCGCGCAAGGAAGCACGAGAAGCGGTCAACACCCGCCGGCAGGAGGCCGACCCGCATCTGCGCAGCAGCCGCGAGGTCGAGGGATATCACGTTCAGGCCGTGGACGGCGAGATCGGCCACGTCGAGGACTTCATCCTCGATGACGCCGGGTGGGTCGTGCGCTATCTCGTCGTCGACACCCGCAACTGGCTGCCGGGGCGAAAGGTGCTCGTCGCGCCCCTCTGGTCGGAGAACATCGACTGGGAGGATCGCCGTCGGTCATGTTTGTCCAGGCCATCTTCGCGGGCTGGCTGGTGGCCTTAATGTTGTGGCTGATGCCCTTTGCGGAAACCGCCCGGGTGGGGGTGATCATCGTGGTGTCCTTTGTTATCG
>JAXHTH010000134.1:0-5161 GCA_034211115.1 Planctomycetota bacterium
GTGCCCCGCACGATCGAATCGTCCAGCACCACCAGCGTGTCGTCGGGGCGGACCACGCCCCGGGTGATGTCGTAGATGTGGGTGACGAGATCCCGCCGCGCCTCGTCGTGGGTGATGAACGTGCGGAGGCGCTGGTCCTTGTGGGCGATCTTCTCCGCCCGCACGTGGCCGTTGAGCAGCCGATCGAGATCGGACGGCTCGGCCTGGCCGGCGCGGATCTTCTGCCAGATGTGCTCGGCGGTGCGGCGGCGCGTGCGCTCGTCGATCTCATCCACCAGGCCCAGGTAGGCCGATTCGGCCGTGTTGGGGATGAAGCTGAACACGGCGTGCTCGACGTCGTCCTCGATCGCCTCCAGCACGCGGGGGGCGAGGAACCGCCCCAGCGCCTTGCGCTGCCGGTAGATGTCCGGATCGTTGCCGCGACTGAAGTAGATGCGCTCGAACGTGCACTGGCGCAGCTCCAGCGCTTCGGTGAACGGTTCGTGCCGCATGCGGCCGTCCGCCTTGACGACGAGGACGTGTCCGGGCCTGACGGGCTCGATCGCCTCGGGCTCGACGTCGAAGACGTTGGCCAGCGCTGCGCGTTCGGAGGCGACGGCGACGACCTCTTCATCGACGTGGAAGAAGACGGGTCGGATGCCCGCGCCGTCGCGGCAGGCGAAGGCGTCGCCGTTGCCCAGCACCCCGGCGAAGGCGTACCCGCCGTCCCACCCCTCCGCCGCCTTCCGCAGCACGCGCACGAGATCCAGCTCGCGCGAGACCTCCTCGGCGAGCAGGCGCCCGGCAAGCCCGCGGAACGACTCGGGGCCCATCGTGGCCTGGAGGAACTCATGCTCGCGATCGAGGAAATACCCGATGCGCTCGAGGATCACCTGCGTGTCCGATTCGCCCACGGGATTGAGGCCGTACTCGACCAGTTGCGCGAACAGGTCGGCGGCGTTGGTCATGTTGAAGTTGCCCGCGACGGCGAGGTTCCGGCTGGCGGTGTTGCTCTTGCGCACGAGCGGGTGGCAGTTGGCGAGCTTGTACTGGGAGTGGGTGCCGTAGCGGAGATGACCGAGATAGAGCTCGCCGAGGAACTCCGCCCGCCGCTTCATGGCGTGCTCGTCCTTGGCGGCCCAGGATCGCGCCGAGGTGTTGCGCACGCCGCGCATGACGACGTCGAAGATCCGCTCCAGGGCGTTGTGCTTGTCGGAGCGGAGGCGGAGCAGGTATTTCTCGCCCGGGTGCATGTTGGCCTTGACCACGGCCATCCCCGCCCCGTCCTGGCCGCGGTTGTGCTGCTTTTCCATGAGCAGGTAGAGGCGGCGGAGCCCCCAGGCCGGGTCGCCGTAGCGGTCGCGGTAGAAGGACAGTGGCTGGCGAAGCCGGACCAGAGCGATGCCGCATTCGTGACCGATGAAGTCGCTCATGGAAAGGAGAAGGGTAGGCCCCCATCCCCCGGGCAGCAAACAAGCCGACCGGGGCCTCCTCCGATACCCTCCACCTGCGGCACCGTTCCGTCAGGCGGGGCACGGACGTATCATCACCCGCCGTGCGGCGACGCTTCTCCAAACGCTGGACCCTCGTGCTCCTCCTCTCGGCGGGGCAGGTGATCTGCCTGCTGGGGGCCCTGTTCTGGTTCGCCAATCGCGTGCAGCACACGACGAGCGAGATCGTGCGTCAGCGCACCCTCGCCGCGTCCGAGCAGTTCGCGGCCCAGACCGCCGCGTTCATTCAGCAACTGGGACTGCGGAACCTGTCCGTCGGCTCGGCCGACTGGCAGCGCCTCCAGCAGTTCGTCGAGAATAACCGCCTGCCCAACGAGGGGTTTCTCTGCGTGATCGATTCCCGCGACGGGCGCATCGTCTGCCATCCGGACCTGGCGGATCGTCCCGGGCTGGCGGATCGGGACGTGGCCTCGGCGATCCTGCACGGCCCGGCGGGCGATCGGCGGCTGATCGACCTGGAGACCGGCGCGGGCTGGTCCGAGTTTGCCGACGGCACGCAGCTCATCGCCGTCCAGGCCCTGCCCGAGCTGGGCGTGCGGGTGCTCGCCCATCAGCACGAGGCGCCGATCCGGGCCGCGATCGGCGAGTTCACCGCCCGCATCCGCCTCATCGGCCTGCTCATCACGCTCGTCCTCGCCCTCCTGCTCGCCTTCGTCACCTGGCTCATCGTGCAGGGCTACGACCACCGGCTCGCGGAGATCAACGAGAACCTCGAGGAGATCGTGCAGCGCCGGACCGCCGCGCTGCTCCAGTCGCGCAGCGCCGTCATCCTCGGCCTCGCCAAGCTCGCCGAGTCGCGCGATGATGAGACCGGCCGGCACCTCGATCGCATCCGCCGCTACGTGCGCATCCTCGGCGAGCAACTGAAAGACGCGCACGTTGAGGTGGATGAGGAGTTCATCGCGACGATTTCCGAGACGTCGGCGCTGCACGACATCGGCAAGGTGGGCATCCCTGACGACGTGCTGCTCAAGCCCGGCCGGCTCACCGACGAGCAGCGCGCGATCATCCAGAAACACCCGCTCATCGGCGGCGACACGCTCCTGGCCGTCAAGCAGCGCTGGGGCGATGACACCTTCCTCGTCACCGCCTGCGAAATCGCCTTCGCGCATCACGAGCGCTGGGACGGCGGAGGTTATCCGTTCGGACTCGCCGGCGAGATGATCCCGCTCTCCGGGCGCATCGTCGCCCTCGCCGACGTGTACGATGCGCTGACGACGAAGCGCATCTACAAGCCGCCGGTGTCGCACGAGGCGGCGAAGAAGATCATCGTCGACGGAGCCGGCGCGCACTTCGATCCGCGCGTGGTCGAGGCGTTCCTCGCCGCGGAGGATGAGTTCGTCGCGGTGCACCGGGAGCTGGGGGCGGAAGAAGCGACGGAGCGACGGGGCGACGAAGCGACGGAGGGGTGAAGCGCCTGCGCCTCGAGTCACTAGGCGAGCCCGTTTCGCGGCGGGGTTCACCCCCGCGCACAGCGCCCGAATCGCCGGCATTGATCGCCCCTAATCCCCTGTCAGAGGGCATCTTCGGGCCGTTCCACGCCCGATTCACACTTTATCCTTGAACGGATAAAAATATCCTCTATGATCCCGGTAACGGGTTCGCTGCGATCCCTCCGCAGGCGGGGGGAGGCGGGCGACGGAGGACCGATCGGGCGCGGCCCGCGGGCTCAACGCAAGGGGCCGAGCGGATGTACATCGCCGCTCGACATCCATCCACAAGGGAAGATGAGATCCGGCGGCGATCCTGCGCGCCGAGTCTCGCCCCACCCCGCGACGCCGGCGGTGCGTCGATTCTCGACCGCGCTGCCCGCAGGTCGACCGGGACCCCGGCGTATGACACCATAACGGACGTGAGGACCGCCAAAGACAGACGCTCGCGAGGAAACCGGAAGGAGCGAAGTGATGAACGGGAAGCGAACAAGCGGTCGTGATGCGGTTCGCGCGATGATGGGAACGATGACCGGCCGGCTCGCGGCCTGCGCGTCCGCGGCGGCGTGCGCCCTGGCCCTCACCGCCGGCGGGGCATGGGGGCAGTGCCAGGCGTTCAAGGCCGAACCCGATGTTCAGTATCCCGCGGACTACTTCGGCTACTGTGCGATCAGCGGCGACACCGCGATCATCGGGGCCTACGGTGACGACTCCGGCGGCTCGTCGGCCGGAGCCGCGTATGTGTTCGTGCGGGATGGCTGGTGGTGGTTTGAAACGCAACAGCTTCTCGCCTCGGATGGTCAGATGTACGACAACTTCGGCAAGGCCGTCGCCATGAGCGCGGATGTGGCGATCATCGGGGCGCCGGAGGATGCCGATCTCGCCGAAGAGGCCGGCTCGGCGTACATCTTCCTCCGTCAGCGCGGCGTATGGATCGAGCGAATCAAGCTGCTTGCTTCCGACGGCGGCTATGAGCAGTTCTTCGGCGACGCGGTGGACATCGACGAGGACATCGCGGTGGTCGGCGCGCCAGACTACAGCGGCTTCGACGGCGCGACCGGTTCGGCCTACGTCTTCCGCGACGATGGCGAGGGGTGGTACGAGGACTTCAAGTTTGAGCCCTTCGACGGCGAGAGCGACGACTACTTCGGGTTCAGAGTCGCCGTCAGTGGCCCCGTCGTCGTCGTGGGAGCGCCGTGGCACGATGCGATGGGAGACGACAACGGCGCCGTCTACGTCTACCGCTGCCACGGCGGGACGATCTGGGCTCTCGATGCCAAGCTCCTGCCACCGGAGAATCATCCGAACAGCAATTTCGGAAACTCGGTGGCGGTCGACGGCGATGTCATTCTCGTTGGAAGGCCGGCGGGCGGGACGCCCTCCGGCGCCGCCTACGTCTACCGGTACGACGGCGCCGACTGGGTCGAGGAGACCATCCTGGTGCCACCCGAGGAGGGGGACAGCCGCTTCGGGTGGGCGGTGGCGGTCGACGACGATCTCGCGGTCGTCGGGGCCCGGTATGGCGACGGCGCCGAAGACGGGACCGGGTCCTTCCACCTCTTCCGCTTCGACGGCATGAACTGGGAGGACGAACTGGATTACTTCGCGCCGGACGGCGAGATGGGGGACGGGCTGGGCCGCTCCGTCGCCGTCAGCGGCGAGATCATCGTCGGCGGCGCTCCGGGCGCGGGGCGCGGCGCCGCCTACATCATGGATATGCTCGATGATATCGGCGAGGACTGCAACAACAACGGCATCTGCGATGTCGATGACCTCGAGCATGGCACCAGCGAGGACTGCAACGGAAACCACCGGCCCGATGAGTGCGACATCGCCGAGGGCATCAGCGAGGACTGCAACGAGAACGGCGTCCCCGACGAGTGCGACATCGCCGACGGCACCAGCGAGGACTGCAACGACAACGGCATCCCCGATGAGTGCGAGTCCCAGGAAGACAGCGATGGCGACGGCGTCATCGACATCTGCGACAACTGCCCCGACCATTACAACCCCGATCAGGCCGACTGCGATGACGATGGCATCGGCGATGTCTGTGCCATCGCCTGGGGCATCAGCGAGGACTGCAACGAGAACGGCATTCCCGACAACTGCGAGACGGATTGCAACGGGAACGGCATCCCCGACGATTGCGACATCGCCGACGGCACCAGCGAGGACTGCAACGAGAACGCCGTTCCCGACGAGTGCGACATCGCCGACCTGACGAGCTGGGACTGCAAC
>JAXHTH010000135.1:0-18217 GCA_034211115.1 Planctomycetota bacterium
CGTCCTCGTGGTTCGTGTACAGGCCGCGCACCTCGAACTGCAGCAGCTTCCCATCGGCGTACTCGAGTGTCGCGGTCTGCGTGTTGGGCGTCTGCTGATCCGAATCCCACTTGAAGTATCCGCCGGAAGAGGTGATGCGGCGGGGATGCTCATGTTCGCCAAGCCCCCAGCGCGCGATATCGAACTGGTGAGGGCCCTGGTTGCCAATGTCGCCGGCGCCGTAGGTCCAGTTCCAGTGCCATTCGTAGTGGAAGTGATTGCGATTGAACGGGCGCCGGGGGGCGGGACCGAGCCAGAGGTCGTAGTGAACGCCGTCGGGCACCGGTTCGTTGACACGGCGGCCGATCGAGTCGCGCGGCTTGAAGCAGAGGCCGCGGGCCATGTAGACCTCGCCGAGCCCGCCTTCGTGAAGGAACTTCATGGCGGCGCGCACGGCGTCGATCGACCGGTTCTGGAAGCCGACGGCGACGAGACAGCCGTAGCGCCGGGCCGCCTCGACCATCTTTCGACCTTCCCAGAGATTATGGCAGCACGGCTTCTCGACGTAGACGTGCTTGCCGGCCTGGCAGGCCCAGATGGTGGCCAGCGCGTGCCAGTGATCGGGGGTGGCAATCGCGACGGCGTCGATGGCGGGGTCGTCGAGGACGCGCCGAAGATCCCATTCGGTTCCGGGCGCAACGCCCTGCACCCGTTCCATGTCGCGCACCCGGTCGGCGAAGAGGTTCTCATCGACGTCGACGAGCGTCCTGACACGGACGTTGGGAATCTTCGCGAACCCCTTGGCAAGCTGCATGCCACGGCTCCGAATGCCGAGCACGGCGAGATTGATCCGATCGTTGGCGCCGATGACGCGCCCCCGCGCGACGGAGACCGCGCGCGGTGCGGCGCACGATGCGAGCGCGCTGCCGGCGGCGAGACCGGAGGCGAGCTGCGCGCTGTGAATGAGAAACGCACGACGCGACGGCGGGGGATGTTCGGTGGACATGCGACTGCTCCTTCGGCGTGATCGGATGTATTGTGAGGGGTTCTCGTGATGAAGTCGGTGGTTGAGACGTTGCGGCGGCGCCGCGGGGCGCGCATCAACGTGGCGCGGATCGGTTCTGCGGGACGAGCCAGATGTTCCGGAAACGGACAGGGTGGCCGTGATCCTGCAGGAGAATGGGACCGGGCTCGGGGCCTTCAGGCCGGCCGGCGCCGGTCTTATTCGGGAGCTCGACATCGTCGTGAATGGGGACGCCGTTATGAAGGACGGTGATGCGGGCGTTTTCGACCTTGCGGGCGGTTGCCCCCTCGCCTTCCCAGCGCGGGCTTCGAAACGTAATGTCATAGCTCTGCCATTCGCCGGGCGGCCGGCAGGCGTTCTGATCGGGCGCCTTGAATCCATAGAGCGCGCCGCCGTCCCGCCGGCCGGCTTCGATGCCGAACGAATCGAGGATCTGAACTTCATAACAGCGCTGAATGTAGACGCCGCTGTTGCTGCGCGCCTGTCCGCGGGCCTCCGCAGGCGGCTGGGGGAGATTGAATTCGACGTGCAACAGGAAGTCTCGGAAAGGCGTGCGCGTGACGAGGCTGCCCGTGCCGGGGACGATTTCCATCGTGTCGCGAACGATCTTCCAGCGGACGGGTGTGCCGTCGGCCCCGATCCAGTGGGAGAAATCCCGGCCGTCGAAGAGAACGATGGTGCCATCGGGCGGCGGAATGGAGTCAATTTGCGCGCCGGACGGCGACGGCTGACTTTGCGACGATTGGCCGGCGCATCCAGTCAATGCGAGAAGGGCGATGAGCGGAATGAGCCGCGACGAGGTGAGGTGTCGAAGATGCATCGGGTGATGATCTCCCGAGGAGGCGAGATAAGAACGTATCAGGCGACGCGGGCCATCTGGTCGCGCATGGTCGTCATCGCGCGGGGAAGCTGGGCCGCGAGATCGCGCCAGCGGCACTCGATCGAGATTGGCCCGTCGAAGCCGATATCGCCGAGGGCCTGGAAGTAAGGTGTGAAGTCCTCTCCGTGCACGCCCGGCGCGGTTCGGCCTTCCTGTTCGGCGATATGAACGTGATGGATGAACGCGCGGGCCGCGCGGATGTGGGCCGGCGGTTCGTCCTCGCGGAGCATGTGATAGATGTCGGCGACGAGCATGATGTTCGGATGCTGGACGGCTTCGACGAGGCGGGCTCCTTCCTCGACGGTGTTGATGAAGTTCGTCTCGTCGCGGTTGAGTGGTTCGACGGCGACGGTGACGTTATATCGCCGGGCGAGGATGGACATCTTGCCGAGGAGGGCGACGAACTGCAGTTCCGCCCGCCGGCGATCGAAGCCGTCGGGAATGGACCGCGCGCCGCTGGAGCCGAAGACGATCACCTCGATGCCGACGCGGGCGGCTCTCCGGAACGCGGTTTCGGCGAAGGCGAGCACGCGCTCGTGACTGGCCTGCGGACCGACACACTTCAGCGAGCCGGGGAGGAACCCGTTGGCGGCGCGGACGGGCAGGCCGCACGCCTGAGCGCTGTCCAACTGCCGGGCGAAGGCCGCGTCCGGCTTGTCCGGGATGAGGAGCCGACGCACGCTGTCTTCGACGTACGCCGCGCCGGATCGGCGGAGGACGTCGGCGTTGCCGATCGAGGTGCACACGCCGATGTCGGGCGCGAAGGGGGCGGCAAGCCGAAGCAGCGTCCGGCCCAGAGCGACGTGCGGGGCGGCCGCAAGCGCCGCGGCGACGTTGGCGCCGAGCGTGCAGAAGGAGCGCCGCGTGTGTGTTGCTGGCTCGTTCATCGTGCTTCCTCCTCGGATGCGCGTGGTTCGACCATCGACCCGCCGGGGCGGGGAGAGTATATCAGGCGGCGCGATCACCGGCGGGCGAGCTCGAGCGCGGCCGTGGTGATGCGGTACTTCGTCTTCATGTTCGGCACTTCCCAGGCCGGCAGGCCGCCCTCGACGAGAGAGCGCAGGTACCGCTCCATGACCTGGTGGAAGTGTGCTTCGTGTCCCACGCGAAGCTCGTCGGGGATGATCACGTGCCAGCCGGCCTCGGTGCGTTGCAGGTCGATCCCGGGATAGCGGCTGCGCAGTCCGGCGATGGCGGCTTCCAGGGCCGGACCCAACACATCGGTTCCGGTATTGCCGGCAGGCTCGACGTAGAGCTCGGGTCGATACCCCTGCGCCGCGCTTTGGCGGATGATGACGTCGGCGCGCGTGCCCCTGATGACGGAGAAGTGCGTGTCGCCGGCGCCCTCCGGCGCCTGGAACTCCCAGCCGACGGAGACGCGGGCATGGATGCCGTTGACGGTGAAGTTCATCTCGCCGTTGGCGTAACACGGCAGGACGCCGTCGTCGTCGAGCTCATCCTGAAGATACTGCGGGAAATCGGGCAGGCGCGTGACCTTCTCGTACTGGCGGCGGGTGATCATGGTCGGCCACCGCCGGGCGCGTTTCATTTCGACATCGCGCTCGAAATCGATGATCCGTCCCGGAAAGCACTCCCACATCACGAGATCGACGAGATGGGTCGTCACGTCGACGATCCCCTCGCCCTGCCGGGTGGTGTCGAAGTACCAGGGCGGGCGCTTGATCGGGCTGCCCGCGACGTACTTGAAGAAGTGATGCACGCTCTCTTTGACAACGGCGGGCTCGTCGACGGAGCCGGTGATGAGCGTGCCAAACACCGTCGGATCGTTGATGAGCTCCTTCTGGAGGATCGTGGTGATCTCGGAACGCTCCGTCATGATGTCGTAGAGGAGCACGCCGTTGCGTTGAGCCGTGTCGAAGGACTGGTCAATGAGGCGGCATCCCGGCCCGTCGATGCACATCGGCTTGTCGGCGAGCACGTTGAGGCCGGCGCGAACGCATGCGTTGATGTAACGCGCCTTGTGGCGGTTTTCGCCGGAGATGACGACGACATTCCCGGGCCTTTCCCGCAGCATTCGGTGGAGGAAGTCGTGGCCGACGTACGTGTGTTCGACCCAGCGCGTCGGGTCCTCGTCGCGGCGGTTGAAGCGCTCGATGCGTGCGAGATGATCCTCGACATCCGGTCCGGGCGGCGCATACACCGAGACAACGGGCGACACCTGCGCGTACATCGTCTTCTGCACGAGCGCGGCGTGGAAGTGCCCCGGATCGAGGGTGATGAGTCTGACCTCACCCGCCGCGCCGGTAAAACGGGTCCTGGTCGGTTCAGTGGATGCGCATGACGACAGGAGGAGCGAAGAGACGCTCAGCCCGATCAGGATCGCCTTCTTAAGCATGCCTGTTCCTTTCCGCCTCGGAGGATAGACGCCGGGTCTCGCCTTGCGGATTGATCGTCCGTCACGGAATGCCGGCGCTGACGCGCACGGCGGATCTGTCCGCGGAGGCGCGATTATACAGAAGCGGCGGGGGTCTTCGCGCGTGCAGGGAGCGCCTGCGGCCGATCTGGCCGGATGGTGCGGCCCGCCCGGTGAGGACAGTCGCGCGGCGGGACGCGGGAGAACAGGCGCCGGCCACCGCGTCTCGTAGTGGAAGGCGGATCAGCTTCCACAGTCTCCCGCGAAGAGCACCTCCGCACGTTTGCGTGAGCGGGACAAGGCCGGCCGAGTGCGGCTGCGCGAATCCCCAACACACGGGCCGGTCACAGTGCGTTGAGAAGAGAACGCCCGTCACGCCCGGAAGCGGCCTCAAGCTCCTCCCCGCCAATGCCGATAACTCGATCCGTGGAGATTCGACGCTCGAGATTCCTGCCCGCACCCCGCGAAACGCCCCGGCTCAGGCTCGTCCGGGCCGGCGCCCTGCTCGCGGTCGTGGTGATCACGGGCACGGCCGGGATCATGCTCGTGGAAGGCTGGGACCCCGTCCAGTCGCTGTTCTTCACCCTCATCACGCTGACCACGGTCGGGTATGGCGACTACGGCCTCTCCGAGGCGGGGAAGCTTTTCGCCGTCGGCCTGATGGTCGTCGGCCTGGGTGTGGTCACCTACTCGGCGGGACAGCTTCTCCCTTCGCTCTTCAACCGCCAACTCGTGTGGGAGCGGACGATGAACAACCGGATCCTGAAGCTGAAAGGCCATTTCATCGTGTGCGGTCTCGGGCGCATCGGGCGCTCGGTTTGCCAGCATCTGGCCCGCGACGGCGTCCCGTTCATCGGCATCGATCCCGATCCCGATTCCGTGGCGATCCTCGTCGACGCGGGACATCTTGCGCTCGTCGGCGACGCCACCGACGACGACGTGCTCGCGGAGGCGGGCATCGAACGGGCGAAGGCCATCGCCTGCGTGACCGGTTCCGACAGCGAGAACATCGTGATCACCCTCAGCGCCCGCGAGCGGAACCGCGACCTGCTCATCGTCAGCCGCGCCGAGCAGGAAGACACGATCCGCAAGATGCAGCGCGCGGGGGCGACGCGCGTCATCTCCCCCGTGCGATCGGGCGGCGTGAGCATCGTCAACGCGATCCTCAAGCCCAACCTCGCCGATTTCCTCGATCGCACGCACGATCGCGGCGAGGACTTCGAGCTGGCGGAAATCACCATCGAGGAGGGATCGACGCTCGACGGGTTGACGATCCGCGACAAGGGAACGGCGCACGAGAAGGTCCTGGTCATCGGCCTGAAGCGGGCGGAGGGGCCGACGCGGCTGCGCCCGAGCCTCGATGAACGTCTCCGCGGCGGCGATGTGCTGATCATCGCCGGTGACGTGATGTCGATCAACGCGGTGCAGCGGGAGGCCGCCGCGGGACCGCTGGCGGCCTGAGGCTCTACGTCGTCGACAGCTCGTCGGCGACCGAGTCCGCCAGGATCGTCAGCGCCTCATCCAGTTGCTCCATCGTGATGATGAGCGGCATGAGCAGGCGGATCACGTTGCCGCTGGCCGACATGAGCAGCAGGCCGCGCTCGCGCGCGCGCCTGATGATGCCATTGGTCGCGGCGGTGTTCGGCGCGCCGGTGACCGGATCCGTCAGCTCGAAGGCGCACATCGCGCCGAGGCCTCGGACGCTGCTGATGTGCGGGTATTGATCGGCGAGGCGCTTCAGGGCGGGCATGACCCGGTCGCCGATGGCCTGTGCGTGCTCGAAGAAGCCGTCGCCTTGCAGCACATCGAGGACGGCGTGGGCGGCGGCGCAGGCGACGGGATTGCCGCCGAACGTCCCGCCGATGCCGCCCACGTGCGGGGCGTCCATGATCTCCGCCCGGCCGGTGACGGCGCTGAGCGGCATGCCCCCCGCGAGCGATTTCGCCATCGTGATGAGATCGGGCTCGACACCGTAGCGCTCGCAGGCGAACATCGCGCCGCATCGGCCGAGGCCGCTCTGCACCTCGTCGGCGATGAAGACGATGCCGTGCTCGTTGCAGATCTCGCGCAGCGTCCGGACCGCTGCGGGATGGGCGGGGAAGAACCCGCCCTCGCCGAGCACGGGCTCCATCGTGATGCACGCGACCGAGTCTGCGTCGATCTGGTACTTGAACAGGTCGGCGACGGTGCGCGTGCAGTCGGCGGCGACCTGCTCGTCCGTCCGATCCCCGGGCTGATCGAAGAACGGCCGATAGGGCAGGCGATAGACCTCCGGCGCGAAGGGGCCGAAGCCGGCCGAGTACGGCGCCACCTTTCCGGTCATCGACATCCCGAGCAGCGTGCGGCCGTGGAAGGCGCGCTCGAAGGCGACGACGGCCGGCCGTCCGGTGAAGAGGCGGGCGATCTTCACCGCGTTCTCCACCGCCTCGGCCCCGGAATTGAACAGCGCCGTCTTGCACGGCTCTTCAATGGGGACGAGGTCGTTCAGCCGCTCGGCGAGGTGCACGTACGGTTCGTACATCGCCACGTGCCAGCAGGCGTGGATGAGCCGGTCGGCCTGGGCCTTCACCGCTTCGACGATGCGCGGATGATTGTGACCGACATTGAGGGTGCTGATCCCGCTGCAGAAGTCGAGGTACCGGTTGCCATCGATGTCCCAGACGTAAGCGCCCTCGGCGTGATCGACGAAGATCGGGGCGACATTGAACGGGCCTTTCGGGATCGCGGCTGCCCGGCGATCGAGCAGTTCCTGTGTGGTCGAGACGGGAGTGCGCATGACGGGTCGTTCCGTGTTTGTGTCAGATGTTCGTTTCGATGAGGGCGGCCATGCCCTGCCCGCCGCCGATGCAGAGCGAGACGATCCCTCGACGCGCCTGACGCCGACGGAGCAGGTGGATCATCGTGACGACGAGCCGCATGCCGGAAGCGCCGAGCGGGTGCCCCAGTGCGATCGCCCCGCCGTGGGCGTTGAGTTTGTCGGGGGGGATCTGCAACTGCTGATTCACGGCCAGGATCTGGGCGGCGAACGCCTCGTTGATCTCGAAGAGATCGATGTCGTCGGCGGTCAGTTGCGCCGTGTCGAGCAGTTTCGGAATCGCCAGCGCGGGACCGAGGCCCATCCGCGCCGGCTCGAGAGCGACGACGGACGCGCCGGTCAGCCAGGCGAGGGGCATCGCGCCGGCCTGCTCGAGCGCGCGGCGCGACATTGCCACGCACGCCGCGGCCCCGTCGCTGAGCGGGGAGGAATTCCCCGCGGTGACCCGGCCGTGAGGGCGAAACACCGGCGGGAGCTTGGCGAGTGCCTCGAGCGTCGTCTCCGCCCGGATCGTTTCATCCATCGTCAGCGCGATCGATTCGCCCGACCGTTGCGGAATCTGCACGGGAACGATCTCCTCCGCGAAGCTGCCGTCCTCGTGCGCCGCCGCGGCGCGCCGATTACTTTCCGCGGCGAAGCGGTCCATCGACTCGCGGTCGATGTTGAACTCATCGGCGAGGATCTCGGCGGTTTCCCCCATCGGCGGATCGCCAATCTCGGGCGTCGCGAGGCGGATCGGATACGGCTTCGGCTCGGCGTAGGCATAGGCCCGCGGCGTCTTTTCGATGAACCACGGGCAGCGGCTGGCGCTCTCGACACCGCCCACGAGCACCCGATCGGCGAGGCGGGCATTCAGCTTCGCCGCGGCGAGCACCAGCGCCTCCAGGCCGGACGCGCACTGTCGGTCGACCGTCATCGCGGGCACATCCGCCGGGAGGCCCGCCTCCAGCGCCGCGACGCGCGCGATGTTCCCGATCGAGTTGCGCACGTTGCCGACGATGACCTCGTCAAACGCATCGTGTCCCGCCTGTTCCGCGATGGAGTTGAAGACGTGCGCCTGAAGCTTGTACGGCTCGAAGCGCGCCAGCACGCCGCCGTGCCGTCCGACCGGCAGGCGATACGGATGCAGGAGTCCGACGGGTTCGGGGAGCATCATGTCTTCATCTCCCGCAGTCCGCACCAGCGGCCGGTGAAGTCGGCGAGCACTTCGGTCACGCGCTGCATCGAGTCGATACTGACCTTCTCATCCATGCCGTGGATGTCGCGCGACGCGGGGCCGTAGCACGTGACGGGCGTGTTGTAATAGAGGCTGAAGAAGCGGGCGTCCGTCGTGCAGGTCGCGCTGAGCTCGGTCGGTTCCTCGCCGCGCCAGCTTTCATGCGTCCGGCGCAACGTCTCGCCGAATTCGTTGTCGATCGCGCATTCGCATCCTTCGGCCTGGAACCCGATGAACTCCACCCGGGGCGGGAACTCGCGCAGCCAGGGATCGTCGAACGCGGCGGCGCGCACGCGGTCCTCGATCAGCGCGCGCATCGGCCCGCAGCCCTGATCGGGAAACAGGCCGATTCGGAAACGAGTGACGCACTCGCCGGCCACGGTGCTCGCCCAGTCTCCGCCGTGGATGATGCCGACGTTGAGATTGAGAGGATGTTCGAGGTCGGCGAAGCCGGCGGGGACGTTCTGCGGTCGGTTCAGTTCCACCTCGAGCTCGCGCAAAGCGCGGATGATCACCCAGGACTTCTCGATCGCGTTCGTGCCTCTTCGTGCGCCGAGCACGTGGGTGGGCCGGCCGAGGACGCGGACCTGGAACCACATCACGCCGAGCTGGCGGCGGAGCATCGTCTCGTTGAACGGCTCGGGGATGATGCACGCATCCGCCGTATGACCGGCGGCGAGCAGGGCCAGCGTGCCGTTGCCTGTACATTCCTCCTCGACCGGCGACTGGCAGATGACGGTTGACGCGGGCTCGAGGCCGAGATCGCGCAGGGCCGCCAGCGCCCAGAGATAACAGACGGTGCCGCCCTTCATGTCGGCGGCGCCGCGGCCGTACATCCACGTCTCGTCCTCGTCCTCATCGTGGACGAGGCGCGGCTCGAACGGCGGCGATGACCACAGCGAGACCGGCTCGGGGCTCACGACGTCGATGTGCCCGTTGAAGGCCAGCGATCGGCCGGCCCGCTCGCCGGGATCGTGCACCGCGACCAGATTGAGCTTGCCGTCCAGATCCCACTCCACCGGGCTGAACCCCGGGAGGTGCGCGATCCGTTCGGCCTCGATCGGCTCGAAGCGCGGCTCGAGGCGGAGGGAACGGAAGACGTCCGCCAGCCGCCGCTGACCGCATTCCTCCTGCCCGAGCACCGTCGGACAACGCACGAGATCGCCGAGCGTTTCGACCGCCCACGCGCGCCGGTCGGCGACAGCGCCGGCCAGCTCATCCTTGGTCGGCGATGCCGTCATGCGCCGACTCCTTCCGGTGATTCCGGCGGCTGGTCCCATGATTGCAGCGGTTCGATGACCCTCATCGGCACTTCAATCCCCTCGAGAACGCTGTCAATGGTATGATCGGGATGCACACTGATCAGCGCGAGCGCGCCGTCGCGCCGACGGAAGACGGCGCGTTCGGTGATCACGGTGTCGACGCAGTGTCGCGCCGTCAGGGGAAGCGAGCATTCCCTGACGATCTTCGGCCGGCCCTTCTTGTCCAGGTGCCGGGTGACGACGAGCACCTGATTGGCCTTCTGGGCCAGTTCCATCCCGCCCCCCATGCCGGGCGTGAGCCTGCCGGGAATCTTCCAGTTGGCCAGGTCGCCTTTGATGCTCACCTCGAAGGCGCCGAGCACGGCGAGATCGAGATGCCCGCCGCGCACGATCGCGAACGACAGCAGGCTGTCGAAGAACGCCCCGCCCTTGATGATGGTGCACGCCCGGCCGCCCGCATCGATGATGTCGTGATCGGGCGTCCCGTCCTCGAGCGCGGGTCCCATTCCGACGAAGCCGTTCTCTGAGTGGAAGAGCACGTCCACATCCGCGGGAAGAAACTGGGGCACGAGGGTGGGCAGCCCGATCCCGAGGTTCACGAGCATGCCGGGGCGGAGCTCGAGGGCGGCCCGGCGGGCGATGCGCTCTTCGTCCTGCATGGGGGCTCGAGTCTGCGTCATGCCGGCGCCTCCGTGCGCATGTGTCGCCGCGGCTGCGCCTGGACGACGGCATCCACGAACACGCCCGGCAGTTGGACATCCTCCGGTTGGATTGCTCCCGCTTCGACGATCTGCTTCCCTTCGACGATGACCCGCGCGCACGCGGTGGCCATCACGACGCACATGTTGCGATTCGATCCACGCCACCACGCGTTGCCCGTCCGATCGACGCGATCGGCGCAGACGAGAGCGACATCGCCGCGGAGGGCGCGCTCGACGAGGTACGTCTCGCCGTCCAAGCGGACGCTCGGCTTCCCCGCCGCGGCCTCGGTGTCCACGCCGATATCGGTGAGGAGGGCGGGAATGCCCGCCCCGCCGGCGCGGATGCGCTCCGCGAAGATCCCCTGCGGCACGAGTTCGCATTCCACTTCCCCCCGGTTCATCTGCCCGATGAACTCGGGATTGAGGCCGATATGCGTCGCGATCAGCTTCTTCACCATCCCGGCCCTCAGCAGGGGGCCGATCCCGAGATGGGGCTCGCTCGCATCGTTCTTGATGAGCGTCAGATCGGCGAACGCATCGGCGTGATCGGCGAGGTGTTCAAGGATCGTGAAGGGCACGCCGCCGCGCCCGAACCCGCCCACCATGATCACGGAACCGCTCCTGATGAAGCGGCTGACGGCGGCGTCGATGGGTACGGTCCGATCGATCATTCCTCGGGGCCGTCGCCTTCCTCAGCGTCGTCGCTGATATAAGGCTGACCGGTGATCATCTGCCGGGTGACGTTGGCGTCCTCGACCGGCTCGACCTCGGAGAGATCGGCCCGCGCGTAGTCGGCCACGTCTTCATCCTGCTCGAAGCGCTTGACCGTGCTGTCCTCGATCTTCGCCGCTCTGGTTTCCGTGTACTCGATGAGCAGATTGCTCAGAGCGGCCAGCGCGCGATCGAGGCGAGTGATGAGCTCATCGATGCCCGCCTTGTCGATGGTCAGCGGCGGGGCGATGAGGACGTGATCCCCCGAGTGCCCGAACAGCGATCGGCGGGGATAGACGAGCAGGCCGTGTTCGCGGGCCAGCTCGGCCGCCTCGAGGGCCACGAACCAATCGGCCGGGAAGACCCTGCGGGCGGCGCGGTCCGCCACGAACTCGATGGCGGCGAACAGGCCGCGCCCGCGCACGTCGCCGATCACCACATGCCGGTCCTTCAGCTCGTGAAGGCGTTCGTGCAGATAGGTCCCGAGCACGCGCGAGTTTTCCACGAGTTGCTCGTCGATGACGATCCGGATGGCCTCGAGCGCGATGGCGCAGGAGAGGGGATTGCCGGCGAAGGTGTGACCGTGCATGAATCCGCCGCTCCTGAGCACTTCGTCGATGAGCTCGGTTCGGCAGATGATGGCGCCGATGGGCGTGTAGCCCGCCGAAAGCCCCTTCGCCGTCACCACGATGTCCGGCGTGATGTCCCAGTGCTCGTAGCCGTAGAACGTGCCGGTGCGGCCGCAGCCGGTCATCACGTCGTCGATGATGAGCAGGATTTCGTAGTCCCGGCAGATCTTCTCGACGATCGGGAAATACTCGTCGGGGGGGACGGCGGCGCCGGTCGACGCCCCGCCGATCGGCTCGGCGATGAAGGCGGCGATGTTGTCCGCCCCGTACGACTGGATCGCCCATTCCAGCTCGTGCGCGCAGTCGATGTTGCATTCGGGATACTGCTTGTTCAGCGGGCAGTGATAGCAGTAGGGGGCGGAGATCTTCGGCCAGGCGACGGTGAGCGGGATGAACGGGATGTTCAGCGACGAGTAGCCCGTGGCGGCGAGGCTGCCCAGCGTCGCCCCGTGATAGGACGGCCGACGGGAAAGGAACACCGACTTGCCCTGCTTGCCGATCGACCACCAGTACTGCCGGGCGAGCTTGATCGCCGACTCCACCCCCTCGGACCCGGAATTGACGAAGAACACCCGGTTCAGCTCCGGGGGCGAGAGCTGCACCAGCAGTTCCGCGAGTTCGTCCGCGGGCCGGTTCTCGAACTGGGTGCGGTAGGTGAAGGCGACCTTCTCGAGCTGGGCCGCGGCGGCCCGGGCGATGCGCTCGTTGCCGTGACCCAGATTCGCCACCACGGCCCCGCTGCATCCGTCCAGGTACTCCTTGCCGTGAATGTCATACAGGTAGATCCCGCGCCCGTGACTCACCACCGGCAGCGAATCCTGGCGCTGGTAGAACAACACCGGCCGAGGCGAGCCGGGAATGCCCACCTGCGAGCCGTCCAGCGGCAGGCTCTCGTCCGGATGCGAGGGAAGCGGCGGGTTGATCCGGTCTATCGACATCGTCTGATCCCAGTCTACCCCCCTGCACGATTATCAGCGCCAATCTCCCCCCAGTCATGCTTCATCGGCGGCTCGATTGCGATCATCGACATCGAGACCGGAAAAAAGCGGGCCGGCACGAGCCCGGACCGCACAGACAGGGCCGGCGAGACGGGCGAACGATGTTGCCATCAGCTCGAAGCGTGCAGGGAACCGTCCACGTACCCACCTGACCGTCCCGTTCACTTCGCCGGCCGATCCGGGGTTCCGTGGCCGGGCCGCGCGGGTCGGACTGCGGGTCACCCCCCTCAGACCGACTGGCCCCGCCGTCATTCAGCGACCTCGGACGACGTCTTTTCTCCGGAGTCCTCGATCATGCGATCGAGCAGACGCTGGAGCCGTTTGAGCGCCTCGGCCGCCTCGTCGAAGCGTTTTTCGCTCTGGAGGCGCAGATACGCCTCGAAGGCGTCTCGGGCCTGTCGGGCGAGATCACCCGCGGCGTCGTCCTCGATCGGCGGCTGGAGCGCGGCCGGTCGCGTTCCCCCGCCCGTGAGCAGTCCCTCCAGCGCCTTGTCGAAGGTCTCGGCGTAGCTCAGCGTGTCGCCGTGCATGAGGACGACGAGCCGCAGCTCGGGATACGCCGCGGTCTCCGCCTGGAGGTAGATGGGCTCGACATAGAGCAGGGTGCTCTCGACGGGGATGGCCAGCACGTTGCCTCGGATGACGTTGGAACCGCGCTGGTCCCACAGCGTCAACTGGCCGGACAGGAAGCGGTCCTGGTCGATCTTCGTCTCGACCTGCTGCGGCCCGAGAACGCGCTTCTCCTTGGGGAACTTGTAGGCGAGGAAGCGGCCGTAGTTGCCCGGGTCGCACATCCCCGCGATCCAGCCGATCAGCACCTGCCGATTCTTCGGCGTGAACGGGAGAATCATCACGAACTCGGTCTCGTCGGCCTCGGGCGGCCGCCACATGATGTAATAGGGCTCGACCGGCTGGAGGCGGTTGTAATACTTCTCCGTCGCGCGCACCCAGAGATCCTCCTGGTTGTAGAACACCGTGGGATCATCCATGTGATACTTGGCGTACACCAGGCCCTGCGTGAGCAGCAGCCCCTCGGGATAGCGGATGTGCTTCTCGAGCGCTTCGGGCATGTCCGCGCGATCCTTGAACAGCCCGGGAAAAACGCCGCGCCAGGTGGTGATGATCGGATCGCCCGGCTCGAAGACGTAGAAATCGACGGAACCGTTGTAGGCGTCGACCACTGCCTTGACCGAGTTGCGCACGTAGTTCGCGCCGTCGAGGTATGAAACGGCCGTGTTCCGCATGCGCCGCGTCTGCTCGCCGGCCTTGTATTCGATGATTTCGGTGGAGGAGAACGGTTCGCTGTAGGGGAAGCGCGAGGAGGTCGTGTAGGCGTCGATGATCCAGTACAGCCGGCCGTCGGCGAGGACGAGATACGGATCGGCGTCGAAGCGCAGGAACGGCGCGAGGGCCTTCACCCGCCGCCGCACGGTGCGCCGGAACAGCACCCGGCTCTCGCCCCGCGGGTAGCCGGAAAGCAGAAAGCGCGTGCCGTCGAACCGCCAGCCGAAGACGAACTTGCGCCAGAGATTGCGCATCTCGACGCCGCCGCGCCCGTCATAGCGCACGTAGACGTTCTCGTCGCCGCTGGGGTGATCGAACTCCTTTTCGCTCGTGTTGGTGACGACGGGCTGGCGCGCGAGTTCGCCGTAATAGATCTCGGGCCGATCGACCTTCAGCGCCGGCGCCTCCGACTTCGGCGGGATGTCCTTCACGAGCAGGTTGGGCAGGCCGTCGGGGGTGAAATCGCTCACCGTCGCCAGTGTGAGTCCGTACCCGTGCGTGTATTTGAAGCGCTGGTTGACGAACGTCCGGCTCTGCTCGGGAAGGTTCCGCTGATCGAGCTCGCGGCCGGACACCATGACCTGGCGGTAGCGGTCGCCGATCGTGTAGCGGTCGATGTCGACGTCGGCGAACTCGTAATACAGGCGGATCTCCTGGAACTGCTTGTAGACGGCGTCCAGCGCGCGCCAGTCCCAGAGCCGGATTTCCTCGAGGAGGCGGCGGTTGTTCTCGGCCGTCTGCCGGTCGAACCGATCGCGGGCGGGGAACTGCCGCTCCTCGACCTGGTCGAGTTTGAATGCGCGCCGGGTGAACTCGATGTTGTGCGTGATGTAGGGGCGCTCGCGGGTGATCTCGTTGGGCTGGACGGCGAGCCACTGCACGAGGCCGGGCACGATCGCCTGCCCCACCAGCCACACGGCCGCGATACACACCCACAGCGTGGCGGCGCCGAAGATGTCGGCGGACCCGGCCTGCACGGCGCCGCGGATGGGCCGGCCGATCCGCCGCCGCAGGGGAGACAGGAGCGTCCCCGCCCCCAGCAGCAGCGTGACGATCCCCACGATCCAGTACACGGGCAGCCGGATGTGCACGTCGGTCCAGCCGGGTCCGGTGACCACACCCCATTCGGAACTGAGCAGGTGGAACATCGCCAGGCCGCGGCTCAGGGCAAGCGCAAGGGCGATGGCCGCCCCGGCGATGATGATCGGACGAAACGGATCGTCGCCCGCGCCGCGCGACGATCGGACCTGCCATCGAACCTCGTCGCCGACGATGCGCCGGCGCAGCGAGCCGACGACGGCCGCCGCGGCCGAGATGAGCACCAGCCAGATCAGCAGGCTGTAGGCGCGGTCCAGGAACGGCAGGACGAACAGATAGAAGCTCGCGTCCAGGTGCAGGATCGGCTCGCGCACGTCAGCCGGGACGCGGTTCACGAGCAGCAGCGTCTCCTGCCAGACGCCCAGTCCCCAGAACCCTCCCGTGACGCCGGCGAGCGCCTCGGGCCAGATGCGCGCCGCGCGCCGATCGCGCGGAATGGGGAGCGTGAGCAGGTACACGAGGGCGGCGGACGCGGCCGCTCCCGCGACGAACAGCAGCACCCGGGTCCAGACGACCGTCCAGAAGCGCCCGCCGTATCCCAGCGCCTCAAACCACAGCATCTCGCTCCAGAATCCGAGCAGACTGAAGAAGAGGATTCCCGCGAGAATGATCGCACACCCGGTCGCCACCCGGCCCCATCCCCGGCGAATCAGTCCCCACGCCCCGATTGCGAGCCCGACGGCGATGATGGCAAGCAGCAGGAGGACATACATGAAGAGACATCTCCCGTTCGCGGTTCGCCGGATGCGGCTGGCGAGGGCGCACGCGCGGCACCGCACATGTGCCGCGTTCTCCCGCGAGCCGATCTCCACCATTCCTAGGCGACACGATCGAGGCGGGACATCGAGGAAACACCCCTCATGCACTCAGGCGAACACCGAAGGGCCATCGTCGGGTCGGGTCAGTCTTCGCCCGTCTGCGGCGCTTCGGCCCCCGCCGCGGGCGGCGCCTCGCCGTCGGGCGTCACGCCCCGCACGGGCTCGACGGGCAGATCGACCTCGGGAGCCGCGGCGGCGCGGAGCCGGATCGCAGACGCCTGGGCCTGCCGGCTGTAATCGATCGACTCGCCGAGGATGCGCACCGCTTCCTGATCGGCGTGGAAGCCCATCGAGTTCTCGCTGCTGATGTAATCCAGCCGCCACATCGCCTTCTTCTGGAGCTCGAACAGCGGTCGGAGCTGCTCATCGGTCGCTCCCGCGGCCTGCGCTTCGCGGATGGCGTCGAGCATATCGGTCATCGCGACGGCGGCGCGCTGAAGATGCGCCTCGGTGCGCGCCTGAATCGTCTCGACCTTGTCGCGCAGCTCCGCCTCGGGGACGTTATGGCACGTCTGGCAGGCCTTGTTGATGTCCAGCAGCGGGCTGCGAACCCAGTGGCTGGAGACCTTCATCGCGCCCTGCCGTTCGTAGGGCATGTGACAGTCGGCGCAGGTCACGCCGCTCCGGGCATGCACGCCCTGGCTCCACAGCTCGAACTCGGGATGCTGGGCCTTGTAGACGGGCGCGCCCGTCTCGCCGTGCTTGTAGTCGTAGAAGTCGCCTCCGTCGGGAAACTCCAGATCGTCCCAGAAGCGTTCGATGTCTTCGACCTTCAGGCCGTTCCCCCAGGGGAAGGTGAGCGTCATCTTGCTGGCGCAGTAGTACTCGACGTGGCACTGCGCGCAGACGAACGTGCGCATCTCTCGGCGCGAGGCGTGAAGATTGGGATCGTACGGCTCGTCGCGCGGCCCCTCGCGCCAGCGTTCGATGCTGGGCAGATGCGGCAGGGGGTCATCGCTCCCGGCCAGCGCCTGGATACCGAGCAGAAAGCCGGGGCGGGTCACCCGCACCTGCATGTTCTGCGGATCGTGGCAGTCGAGGCAGCTCACCGGGTGGGCTTCGCCCGTCTGGTGCACGTCGGTCTGCCCCTCGGTGGGCGCCGGCGGCTCGCCGGGCCGGTTGGCCGGCGTTGCGGTCCCGGTGCTCGAGCCGCCCGGGAACATGGGCTGCGCTTCGCCGGGCGTGCCGTCGGGCGTCCGCAGCACCTCCGCGTGGGCGTCGCTGTACTTCATCGTGCTCGCGAGACGGAAACCCTCGATGACCGCGGGCCAGTTGAACTCGGAGGCGAGTTGCTCGGCCGTCGGATCCTCGCCCATCGCCTCCAGCCCCAGCCGGCGATAGGTCGGCACGATCGACGCGTGGCAGTGCAGGCACGCGCCGCTCTGCGTGCGCTTCGTGACCCGCTCGGTGACCTCCTGATCGAAGAGCATGTAGGCGTGTCCGCGCGCCTCGCGGTAGTCGATGCTGAAGGCGTAGCCGGCGTAGAGGCGGCGCAGCCAGGGATCCGCCTCGAGCTTGCTCGCGGGCATCGCGCTCGATCCCCCGTAACTCGTACGGGTGACGTCGACGGTGCGGCGATAGGTGTCGAACTGGAAGGGCCAGTTCGTCCCCCAGGGCACGGGGTCCGTGCTGATCTCGTTGACCTCGACCAGTCGGACGAACGGCGTCCGCGCCTCCTGACGATGCTCGAAGATCGTCACCAGCAGGCCGCTTACCGCGAACGTGACCACCGCGACCACCACGAGGAGAACGGAGAAGACAAGCACGCGGCGGCGCGGGCGGGGGCCCTGATCGGTCGGCGGCTTCGTTGACGGGTTCGATGGGGCGGTCATGATCGGCTCGCTCCCCCCGGCTCGGTGTGTGTCGACGCGATTCAGCGCTGGGCGTGGCCCGCGTCGGCGTGGCAGTGAATGCAGTCGAGCATGTCCCCGCCGTGCTCGACGGGAAGCAGCAGATGCACGAAATCGCGATGGCAGTCGATGCAGGCGCCCTGCGTCACCCGCCGATTGCGCGGCTTGATCCGGATCGGGTCGTGGAAGTTGCCGAGCGTGAACGCCATCGAATGGAAGAAGCCGTTGTCGGCCTTGGTCATCCACTTGCCGGTGAAATCGTGCGGAAGATGGCAGTCGTTGCAGACGGCGACGTGCTGATGGCCCGAGTTCTGCCAGGAGTCGAAGTGATCCTGCATGACGTGGCAGTTTGCACACGCGGTGGGATCGTTGCTGAGATAGCTCCAGCCATCCGCGTAGCCGAAGGTGAACGCCCCGACCCCGCCGAGCATGCCCAGCATGACAGCGAACGCGAGAGGGAAGAATCCGAAGCTCAGCAGCCGGGGCCCGGTCCGGCGTCGAGCCGGGAGCGACGCCGATGACGGAACGGTGTTGTCGATGCGCTGATCGGTCATGCGTGCTCCAGAGCGCGATGAGGC
>JAXHTH010000136.1:0-4951 GCA_034211115.1 Planctomycetota bacterium
GGCGAGGATCACGTTCAGGGCGTTGGCCACCAGGTACGCCTCGACGCCGAGATCGAGCAGTCGGAAGATGGCCCCGATGGAATCCTTGGAGTGGACGGTGGAATAGACGAGGTGGCCGGTCATCGCCGCCTGCATGGCCACCGTGGCCGTCTCGATGTCGCGAACCTCGCCCACGAAGAGCACGTCCGGGTCCTGGCGCAGGACGGAGCGGAGGATGTTGGCGAACGTGGAGCCCTGTTTCTGATCGATGGGGATCTGGGTGCAGCCCTCGAGGTAATACTCGACGGGGTCCTCGATGGTGATGGCGTTGCGCTGCTCGACGTCGATCTCGCGCAGGCAGGAGTAGAGCGTGGTGGTCTTGCCGCAGCCGGTGGGGCCGCAGGCGAGGAGGAGGCCCGCGTCCTTGGTGGCGATGGCCCGCAGCTTCTCGTACATCCACGGCACGAGCCCCAGCTCGTGCAGCCGGCTGGGCGCGTTGGCCGAGTCCAGCACGCGGACGACCAGTTTCTGGCCGTGCATCGAGGGCGTGAGGCTGACGCGGTAGTCCACCCGCCGGCCCTTCACCGCCACGGAAAAGTGGCCGTCCTGCACCACGTTCTTCTTGCTCGTGTCGATCTCGCAGAGAATCTTGACCACGCCGAGGATGCGCCGGAACACCGACATGCTCAGCTCGACGGCGCTGAGCATGTAGCCGTCCACGCGGATACGGACGGCGGCGTTGTCGATCCGCGGCTCGATGTGCAGGTCGGTGGCGCGGGCGCGGAAGCAGGCCAGGAGCATGAGTCGGAAGGCGCGGATCGCCTCGCCCGCCTCTTCGCCGGACCCGGAATCGAGCCCCGCCGACGTGGCCTGATGCACGGTCACGCCGCGGCAGTCGACAAGGCTGATGTCGCCCTCGGTGAACGGCTTGAGCGGCGCCGCGTCGATGATCTCCCGCAGCTTGCGCTCGTACTGCGTCTCCGCATCGGTGACGGCCACGTGGGGATCGACGTCCATCGTCACGGCCGAGAGCAGATCATCGGTCTCCTCGTCATGTCCGGCGGCGAAGTCGGGCGTGTTGCGCCGCCGGCGGGGGACCTGCTGCTCGGGATCGATGAATCGCATCTCGATCCCTCCCACGCTGACGACGTCGCCGTTGTCCAGCAGCTCCTCCGTGATGCGGGCCGCATTGAGCTTCGTCCCGTTGGATGAATTGAGGTCGCGGACGCGGAATCCCTCGCCCCAGCGTTCGATGACACAGTGATGACGGCTGGTGAGCTCGTCGGGGAGGACGAGGACGTTGTCCGGGTGCCGGCCGATGGTGACCGTCTTGTCGCCGAGGGTGATGCGTTTCTTGCCTTGCGGCAGCTTGATCTCCAGGTAGGGCATGATGTTCGCTTTCCGGCCCCGGCCCGGGGCCCTGGAGTGGATCGGCGGTGCAACGTGGTTTGTCCGGGTCATCATATCAGCCTCCGCAAGTGGCACCAGGAGTGGGATTCGTCCTCCGGGAGGCGATACGCCGGCCGGGGACGGCCCGTGCGCGGGGCCGATCATCCTTTCGGCGTGTCCAGGACCGGCGGGCGAGAGGCATCGCCCGCCACCGGCCTGACGGGATCGGGCGAGCGTCGCGCCGGCCGCCATCCGGCCCGCGGGCGCCGGGCCGGACGGGCGCACCGGCGCCCACGGATCTCCCGCGCGATCGGGCGGTTTGTTCTTGAGCGGCAGAGACGATCTGTTACGGTGGATAGAAGAGCCCCTTCGCCGGTCGAGCGTCGGATCCGGGCGGGTTGTTCGGCCTGTTCCCGCAGTGCGTTCCGAGCGCGGCGGAAGAGGAGAAAGGAGATGCGTCTGATGATCGGGTGCCTTCAAGCGTGCCTCGTGCTGTCGGTGAGTGCGGGGATGACTGCCGCCGTGGCCGGTGTTGAGACCCCGACGGCGGCGATCGATGTCGTGAGCCCGGCCGACGGGGCAATCGGCTGCGATGGCGGCGGGCCACTGATGTTCCTCCAACGACTTGACGCCGAAACGGGCGGGGACTTCCCGGCGCCCGCGCCGCGCGCGGAGCATGTCTCCGGCGAGCCGGCCGGCGCCTCGCCCGCCCCGCCGCGGTCCACCCGGTACTTCTACGCGGGAGGGGAGATCGCCTCGTCGCCCAAGCCCATCAATCTCGAGGGTGATGCGCGACCCGGCATCGTCTTCGGAACCTCGGCGGGACAGATCTACGTTCTCACCGCCGACGGCATCCCCGCCCCCGGCTGGCCCGTGGTGAGCGGGACGATGGTCGGCTATTGCAGCGCCGCCGTCGCTGATCTGGACGGCGACAACGTCGAGGACATCGTCGTTCACGCCAACAACCAGCTCCAGGCGTACGCCCAGGACGGCAGCCCGCTGCCCGGCTGGCCGCAGGCGCTGGACAGCAACGTCTCGGGCAACTCCGTCGTCGCGTCTCCCTGCATCGCCGACATCGACAATGACGGCGATCCGGAGATCATGATCGGGCACGTCTATCGCATGTACGCGTTCCATCACGACGGGTCCGCCGTCGCCGGCTGGCCGATCCAGCAGTCGCACGCGTTCGGCCCGATGTACGCGACGCCCGCGGCGGGGGACCTGGACGGGGACGGCGACCTGGAGATCTGCTTCAAGATCTACGGCGGCAACGGCGATCCCGCGGACATCTACCTGATGCATCACGACGGCACCGACCTGCCCGGCTGGCCCAAGCTCGACCTCGATCGCTCGCATCTCTCCAGCCCGGTCTTCGCCGATGTCGATGACAACGGCGAGCTCGACATCGTCGTGTCGCTGCACTTCTACGACAGCGGCAACTACGTGCGCCTCTACGTCTGGCGCCCGGACGGCTCGGACGTGCCCGGCTTCCCCGTCGCCGGTTCGTGGAACACCGCGCCGGAGAACAACGCGGTGGGTGATGCGGACGGTGACGGCAGCCTCGAGATCTTCGTCAGCACCTCCAACTACACGACACCGTATTACGCCGTGCACGCGTGGAATCACGATGGAAGCGTGCTCGCCGGCGCCTGGCCGCGCAGCGCGTCGATGTGCCTCGTCAACGGCTCGCCCGCGCTCGCCGATGCCGATGGCGGGAACAACGAGATCATCATCGGCGTGGGCGGGTGTTACGTCGATGACACCGGCGACATGAACGTCTGGGCCGCGGACGGGACGCTCCTGCCGGACTGGCCCCAGCCCACCGAAGGCAAGCTGCGCAGCTCGCCGCTCGTGATGGACAGCGACTTCGACGGCACGCCGGAGATCTACATCGGCGCCACCGACGGCTGGATTCATCGCTTCCTCGCCGAAGACGCGACGGGCGGCAGCGAGGCGGAGTGGAACCAGATCTTCCACGATCCGCGGAACACGAACCTCTACGCGCCGCCCGGCGCCGACTGCCCGGCCGACTTCGACGGCGATGGCGATGTCGACACCGCCGACCTCCTGTTCCTGCTCGGCGCGTGGGGCACGCCGGACGGCGATGTCGACGGCGACGGCGACACGGACACCGCCGATCTGTTGGCGCTGCTGGCGGCGTGGGGGGACTGTCCGTAGAAAAAGGGCTGTTGCGCCGCGCCGGCGGCGGTACAATGTGGACGGGACGGTCAATCGCCGATCCATCGATCGGGATTGGAGGAAACACTGACGAAGCGACGCGGCGCGGCGGAGACGCCGCCACGCGCGGCGCGCGGAAGGAGAAACTGACAATGTTGAAGGACGTGCTTTGCCTGGCGTTCATGGTTGTGCTCGCCAACGCCGCGAACGCCCAGCGGCTGTTCGTGGGTCTGGAGGGCAGCACACCGATGACGCGATCGACGGACCTGGCCGGTTTTCCGGACGTGGTGTACGAGGATCATTTCGCCTTCGACGTGAGCGGGGCGGCGGCGACGCCCGACGGCCTGCTCTACCTCTGCAACGGCGCGTTCACAACGAAGCTCTACGAATCGACGCTCGAAGGCCCGCCCGAGCTGCTGGCCACGCTCTCCGAGGACATGTCCGCCCTCGCCTTCGGGCGCGGCGCGCTCTACGGCTACTCCAACTACGCCGACCCCAAGGGCATCTACCAGATCGACACCTCCACGGGCGAGTGCACGCTGGTGCTCGATGTCTACACCAATACCGGCTTTCGCTTCTTCGCCCTCGATTACAACCCCGTCGATGATCTGTTCTACGGCTACACGGAGTACGGCGACAACGGGCTGTACTCGGTCAACATCGACACGGGCGAGATGATCAAGCTCGCCGACTCGATCCCCGCCAGCAACGGGCAGGGGCGCGGCATGGCGGTGGGCAACAACACGGTGTATCTCACCGCCACCCGCGGCGATGACGGCATCCCCTACTTCGCCTACGACCTCGCCCAGGGCGTGGGCGGCGAGTGGGTGCCGTTCACCCAGCCCTATCCGGACTATCACTCAACGGGCGGGGCGGCGTGGATCCCCGATCCCTATCCCTGCCCCTGGGATTTCGACGGGGATGACGACGTGGACACCGCCGACCTCCTCTTCCTGCTCGGCGCGTGGGGCACGCCGGAGGGCGACGTGGACGGTGACGGCGACACGAACACCGCCGATCTGCTCGACCTGCTCGCCCACTGGGGCGACTGCCCCGGCCCGCCGTGCCCCTGGGATTTCAACGGCGATGACGTGGTCGATGATGCCGATCGCGACATCCTGATCGATCACTGGGGTGATTGCCCCGATCCCCCGGACGAGTGCCCGTGGGATCTGAACGGCGACGGCTCTGTGGACGGGCTGGACCTGGTCATCCTCGAGGAGCACTACGGCCCCTGCCCGGAGTAAGGGCGGCGCGGCGAGAGGCGGGCGGCTATAGTCTGCTCCCGGACGGTCGGCGCGCGCCGGCCGCGGATCCGCGAGAACCGCCGGCAGAGGGGACCGCCGTGAGCAAGACGCCCAAGCCCGGGCCGTACGAGGTCGAGGGGGCTCCGGAGGCTGAGGAG
>JAXHTH010000137.1:0-4111 GCA_034211115.1 Planctomycetota bacterium
AAGGTGTCGAAGCTCTTGCCCCGCACCCACTGGCCCCCGGATCCTTCCTTCTGCCACCAGCGGGCGCTGACATCGTTGCCGATCGCGTAGGCGCCGACGTAACTCAGCGCATCCGCCTCGGGCACATCGCGGCAATCGCGGCCGATGATGGCCGCCAACTCGCCCTCGTAATCGACCTGCTCGTGCGGCTGCTCGCAGATGCGCGGGATAATGATCGCCTCGCCGTTGCCGATCACCGAGGCGGGGTTCTTCATGAACACGACCGGCCGCTGCGGCGTTTCGCCCTTCATCTCGGCCGCGTGGGCGGCGTAGTTGCGGCCGATGGCGAAGATCGCGGGTGGGTAGTCTCTTGACATGATCGGCAGCCTACGAAATCGGTGAAGAACACTCAAGCTCGGTGCGCGATCTGCGTCGCTCACCGCGGGCTGGTCAGCCCACGGCTACAGGGGCCTCAAGACTCAAGACTCAGGACTCAAGGCTCCTTCAGAATCCCACCGCCTGGCCGTCGCGGCGGAGGTCGCTGGCGCCGAGGTAGCCGTCCTCGAGTCGATAGATCGCCTGCCCGCCGCCGAAGAGGACCCAACGGCGGGTGTCGATCTCCAGGTCGTGTCCGCGCCGGCGCAGCGTGTCGTAGACCTCATCGGAGAAGCCGGGCTCGAGTCGCACCTTCATCCCGCCGGCCACCTGCCAGCGCGGCGCATCGAGCGCGGCCTGCGGGTTCTGGTCGTAGTCCGCGAGTCGGATCATGACCTGCCCGTGCCCCTGCGGCTGCATCGCGCCGCCCATCACGCCGAACGCCATCACGGGTTCACCATCGCGCGTCACAAAGGCGGGAATGATCGTGTGATACGGCCTCTTGGCACCCCCCACCCGGTTCGGATGGCCTTCCTCGAGCGTGAAGCACGCGCCACGGTTCTGCATCGCGATGCCGGTGCCGGGGATGACGACACCCGACCCGAAGCCGGCGTAGTTGGACTGGATGAAGCTGACCATGCAGCCGTCCGCATCGGCGGCGCACAACAGCACCGTCCCCCCCTTCCGGGGGTCGCCGTGCTTGAAATCCTGCGCGCGATCGGGATCGATGAGCTTTGCGCGCGATTGGAGATACGAATCATCGAGCAGGTGCGCGACATCGACATCCATGTGCTCCGGGTCGGCGATGTAACGATGGGCATCGGCGAACGCGACCTTCATCACCTCGATCTGGAGATGGATCGTGTCCGGGCAGTCCGGATCGAGATCGCCCAGCGGGAAGTGGCGGATGATGCCGAGCATGAGCAGCGCGGCCAGTCCCTGGCCGTTGGGCGGGATCTCGTGCAGCGTGAAGCCGCGGTAGTCGATCGAGATGGGATCGACCCATAAGCACTCGTGCGATGCGAGATCATCACCCGTCATCGCGCCGCCCTGCGCCTTGGACGCCGCGGCGATGCGCTCAGCCAGCTCGCCCTGATAGAACGCTTCGCCCTTCGACGCGGCGATCTTCTCGAGCGTTTGCGCCTGCGCCTCGCAGGCGAAGCGCTCGCCCGCTTCCGGGGCCCGGCCTCCGGGCGCGAACGTGCGCTGCCATTCGGGGAAGTCTTCGTAGATGCGCGCCGCGCGCCCCCAGCTTTCAGCCGTTTGAGGAGAAACAAGGAAGCCCTTGCGCGCATACTCGATCGCCGGCTCAAAGAGGCGTTTCAGCGGCAGGCGGCCGAATCGCTGAGACACGGCGATCCATGCGCTCACCGCCCCGGGCACGGTGACCGGACCCCATCCCAGGCGCGGCATCTCCTCCATGCCCGCAAACTGCGAAGGCGACAGCGCGCGCGGCGAACGGCCGGAGGCGTTCAAACCGAACAACTCGCCGTCCTTGTGGATGATGGTGAAGGCGTCGGAGCCGATGCCGTTGCTGGTGGGTTCGACGACGGTGAGGGTGATCGCGGTGGCGACGGCCGCATCCGCCGCGTTCCCGCCCTCGCGCAGGACGTGCAGCCCCGCCTGCGCCGCGAGGGGCTGGGAAGTGGCCACGACATTCCGCGCCGCCACGGGCATCCGCTGCGATGAATAGGGGAAGGTCCAGTCGAAGTCGCTCATGGTTATAGTCTAATCCGGAAGGAAGAGATGAGCCACTGAGGGCACTGAGCGCAGAGAGGAAGAAGAGGCACGGATGGAAGAGACGGAGTCACGAAAAGACGAGGAGATGTGTTCGACGCCCGCCGCCTTCCGGTTCCCCTCGCTCACTTGCAGCTCTTCTTGCTCCAATGTCGCCCGGGCCGAGGCCGGCCGGGCTCGCTCCCGTGTGTCCTCCCTCGTTTCCGTCTCTTCGTCTCTTGGTCTCTTTGTCTCTTCCCTCCCTGCTCGCCGTGGTTCAATCTCCTCTCGGGCGCCGACCTACGCGCCGAAGATGATGATCCAGCCGACGATGAACACCGCGATGTCCACGATCGCGTGGCTGACATAGCACGGCCAGACGGATCGGTAACGCAGGTACAGCCAGGACCACAGCGCGCCGCCGATGAAAATGCCCAGCGAGGCGAGGATCGTCGCGCTCCAGGGAAACTGCACCTTCAGGGCGATGACGTGGTGCACCGTGAACACCGCCGCCGAGGCGAGCACGGCCGCCCACGCCGGCATCAGCGCCTCGCACTGCCGGAAGATGAACCAGCGATACGCATACTCCTCGAGCAGCGAGTTGACGAGCACCCAGTACGCGACGACGGCCAGATACGACAGCGGCGAGCCGATGCCGTTCTGATCGGCGATCCCGCGCACGCGGTCCGCATCAATCAATCGATCGCCCAGGAGGACGTAGACGATGAAGATGACGGCGCTGATGACCAGGCCGAGGAGGATGGCGAGGCCGAACCCGCCACGCCGCGGCGGCGACAGACTCATCCGGCCGCGCTGCACGAGCAGCAGCCACACGACCGGCAACAGCAGCAGCCAGAGCTTGCAGGCGATCGCGATCGCCTTGCCGGTGGCCGTGTCGGGAAAGCCGATCATCCACGCCCACACGCCGAGGCTGGGGGCGGGCGCGATGAGCAGCAGGGCCATCCCCGGAAGACGCGCCTGACGTTCTCGGCTCCTGTCCTGCATCATGGTCGGCCATCGTATCGGCGGGCGGCAAGGAGTGAGCCGCCGCGGCGGATCAGTTTGCACCGCCCGGACGGGTCCGGGAGGATGCCCGGATGGAGAATCGCCCGCCGCCGGAGGCGAAGCGCTCGGTCACGGACTACTTCACCGGCCTCGCCGACGGGTATGCCGCATATCGGCCGGGCTACCCGCCGGAAGCGATCGCGACGGCGCTGGAGGGGCTCGCGCGGCCGGTGCGCGTCGCCGACGTCGGCTGCGGGACGGGCATCTGCTCCCGTCTGCTCGCGGAAGCCGGGGCGGAGGTGATCGGCCTCGAGCCGAACGCGGACATGCTCGCCGTCGCACGCCGGCACCCGCCTCCCGTCACCGGTCGGATCGCGTATCGCCTCGCCGGCGCCGAGGACACGGGTCTTCCCGACGATTCGGTGGACCTGGTCATCTGCGCGCAGGCGTTTCACTGGTTCGACGCGCCGGCAGCGCTGGCCGAGTTCCGCCGCATTCTCGTTTCCGGCGGCGGCCGGCTGGCTCTGCTCTGGAATCGACGCGACCAGTCCGACCGCTTCATGGCCGGCTATGAAGAGGTGATGAGGCGCGCGCAGGATGATGCGGAGGCGCAGGGAAAGCGGACCGGGCGCAGCCGATCGTACGATCCCTCCCTCGGCGGGCTGTTCACCAACGTGCGGCAATTCGTCTTCGCCAATCCACAGAAACTGGATCGAGCCTCGCTGGTCGGTCGTGCCCGCAGCGCTTCCTACTTTCCGAAGACCGGCCCGCTCCACGAAGCGCTGGAGGATCGGCTGCACAGCCTCTTCGACGAGCACGAGCGCGACGGGTTCATCACGTTCCGCCAGAACGCCGAACTGACGATCGCTGAAGCGGAACGCTGAAAGTTGAAAGCCGGGCGCTGAGAAGTGAGGGTCCGGGGTGCTCGCCGGTCCGGGGGTCGCCCGGGCCGGGCCCCGGACCCCCGGACCCCCGGACACGGCCGGGCTCGCTCCCCCGCGCGATCCTCGCTCGTCCCCGTCTCTGCGTCTCGTCG